>NZ_WBYO01000010.1:0-84389 GCF_013283345.1 Marinobacterium sp. xm-d-564
TGAAAACGAATCATATAAGGTGTTACTTGATCAACTTTCAAGCATCTAAGGCGATTCGGGGCTTGCCAATGTTTTAATTGGCTAGATTCTGATTTAATTCGCAGCTGTAAACGACTGCTATGTGCCGGTAACAGCCGCTGAACTAGGCACCCCTCAATCGACGTTTGCCACTCCTAACGGAGTGTCATCATCTCTTATACTTCGCGCTTATGAAGTGGCGTAGCTCCGTGTCGCTAACTACGCTACTGCTCCAGCGCTCAGCTTAAGCCTGGAATGCGGTGTAACTTCTCCTTTTGGTAAGTCCATTTCGTGTTAGGCCCCGTAAGCATTCACAATAATAAAAACGGAGACCACATGAAATACGTTATAAAACCCCTCTCTCTGCTTACACTGCTGGGTGTGTTAGCCGGCTGTAACGCCGATAAGCTCGAAGTGACCCTCAAGACAGATGAGATAAGAGCCGTGGGGCAAGGCGAGCTGTCAACTATCTCTTTTGAAGCTGAGTTCTCTTTGATGTCGGAGCTAGACGCTGAACAGCGCGCTGAGCTTGATCAGATTATTGCCACTGTTGAAGACTTTATGGATATCGACGATATCGAGTTGGAAAATACCGATATGGGTATCAATCTACTGATCGAGGGGCAGATGCCGATGAGCGGGACACAGGTATCGGCTCCTTGGTATGTCAGCGTGACTGATTCATACGTGCACGATGATCTCTACCGTATCGAGCTAGCAAATGGCAATGAGTTCGATCGCTTCCAAAACGCACTGCAGGGAATCAACTTTATGCTAGCGCCTAACGCAGTCCAACCGGTTAAGTATAAGGTCCGCGGTGAAGGTTTAGTTATGGCGCCGGGTGTTGATATCGATGGTTACACGTATCTGCTATACGCCGGTGAGATCGATCGCCGTTTGACGATGAACTTCTCAGGTGGTCCTTGGGAAAATACCAGTGGGGGCTTCTTCCTGAATAAGTAATTTCGAAACAGTAAAGGGTAACGGCAGCCCCTTGCCGCTCCCTTAATCGCCAAAACTTTGACGCTCCCCCCAGCTCTGATCTAAATTTGACAAAAAATAGTCGCTTATGGATTCGGCCCCATGTCTATGCTACTTAGAGAACTTCTGATACTCGACAAAGTGCGCAATTGCGCGTTTACACTTTTATAATTTTGAAGTGACATTAACGCCCTAGATTCCCTTCAGTACTTGCCAGAACCGGCCATACGGAAAAATGTTCGCGTTTATTCTGGAGGTATTACTTATAGAAAAAATATATTCACACCGACCTACCCCCGGGGGTTCTAATCTAAGGGATCTTTTATTTCACACGCTTGCCCTTGTGTTAGGGAAAAATAACCAATGGAGACAAGCTATGAACAACTATTCCGAGTACCAACAAGAAGCGATCAGAGTAGCCTTGTCTGCTATACAGCAGACGCTAACCAACAGTGACGTAATGAACTCACCTGAGGAGGTGCAGAACTACCTGACATTAAAACTAGCCGATGAACCTGATGAATGGTTCGGAGTTATGTTCCTAACTAGCCAGCATCGCCTAATACGCTTTGAGCGGCTCTTTAGGGGCACTATTAACGCATCGCAGGTGCATGTCAGGGTTATTGCTAGAAAGGCCTTAGAACTCAATGCAGCGGCTCTTATCCTAGCTCACAATCACCCTAGCGGTATTGCTGAGCCTAGTGGTGCAGATCAGCGCATAACGACCAATATAAAGGACGCTATGGAGGTGTTTGACGTTAAGGTGCTAGATCACTTTATTGTTTCACCTGATGAGTCATGCTCATTCGCAATGCGTGGAATGCTGTGATCCATTACAACTAGCCAGGCCTTTGGGCTTGGCTGTTTTTTTTTGCTGATATCAGAGCTAGGGGGTAGAGGGGTAGTAGTTTGTAATCTCTACTAGATCTTATGCATGCAACAACCTATACCTACCGCGCTTCGCTTGCTGGATACCTTCACAAGCACCATTAGAAATAGTGCATGTTCGGCATCAGATATTTAAATACGCAAAGAGAGCTAGTTGCTAATCTTTACCTCAAACCCTGTTCGTTTAAATATTTCATCCTCAATGTCTTGGAACGATATGACTTCCTTGCTGTAAACAGCATCGTGAACCGGTATTCCATCATCAACTAGCGAAAGCATCACATCACGTATCTGCTTCTCGAAGTAGGTCCAAATGAAGAAATAGACGCTGGCCATCTTTCTGGCTGTCTTATCGTTTTTGGCAGTGTCTTCCCAGTCAATTTGATCTGGGAAATCATGACGGGACTGCTTTGCAGCTAGCTCTCTAACTTCTGGACGGTGTGTTGCAATGACAGAGATGACTTCTCTTCGTAACTTGTCGGACTCTTCCCTGAACTGAGCTAACTGCTCGTTATCTCCAGCATTCTTGTTGCTGCCGTTGGCATAGGCGGTGAGTAGCGCCTTAACTTCAGGCATGCTGATATTTAACTCTGTAGCTAGAGATCCCCTTAAATTGTCTTTGTAATCCTGGTCGTATCCGTAGCTGAATATCATTGGGTATTCTTGGAAGAGATCATCTGCGGTTTGGTAGATATGACCTCCATACTTGTACAACAGTCCAAATGAGATGATCTGTATGCCACCACTCATGTCGTAGTTGTTGTACCCAAGTGCTTTGCGTTCTGCTCCACGTAATCTAGTGAAGATGTTGTAATTCCTACCTAGGTTCGGATCAGTTGATGATAGGTTCTTAAGCGGGACAATGACTGATTTCTTATCAGTAGATAGCAAAGCTATACCCATGACCTGGAGTAGTGAAGGTAAGGATAGGTTAGCTAGCTCCTCAACACTTAGCACAATAAAGTCTTTATGTTTAACAAATGTCCGTCTACCTGATGAACATATGTAGGGAGGGGTATAGATTACTGGCTTGGTTACTAAGTCTTGGTTAGGTAATGTTAGTGGAACCATCCGTAATGAATAGTCATTATAAATACTACCTACTCCTTCCATATGTTCACCCAGTAACCGGACATATTTGATCAGGTTGTTCTTAAGTAATACACCTAGTTTCTTAACCACTGCCTTTGATTTGCTAGTTAGCATATAGCGTTTGCTATGAGAGCCAGCATAGTACTTATCATTCACGTTGAAGTGTTTGTTAAAGAACTGATCATGTCTTCTAAGGTATCTGAGGGAGACATTTTTGCTATGAATAGCTGCTCCTTTAGCTTGGTCTTTATTGGACAAAATTCGTAGCAAGATTCCGAAGTAATGCTTTCCAAATAGGGTTACTTGGGAGGACCTTTTAATGCTAGACAAGCCTCCATCTCGGTATACCAGCAAGTAGCCACACAGAGCTCCTAGGAGGCCACTGAAGCTGTTTAATTTTGTGCTAGATAAGATGTGCTTAATTAGCTGATCGTCCATTAGGCTGGCTTCTGAGGGTGTGCTGCGAGATGCTGTTAAGTAGTAGCTAGCTATCAGAGATTTATTGCGATGAATCGTCTTTTCATCTAGGCCTGATAGTGCTGCTAGTTCAGTATTTGGACGCTTATCGCCTAGGCCTCTGTGTTTTAAGTATCGTATTGCTAGTTCAAGGTTCGAGTTCATTTGGTGCCTACTAAATTGAGTGGTTTCCTACTCTTGCAAGGTGAGTAGTGACAGCAATTTCTAGCTAGTACTTCTCAAAAAAGTTAACTGTAAATTGCTGTCACTCGTGTCACACTCATTCGATCAAGCGGTATTGCTCGTCGAATTGAATGCCTGTGTAACCGCGATCTTTGTTAGATCTGTATGGGTTAACTTTTCCTTTCATATTGGTATCGAAGTACCAGGCTGTGCGTTTGCTAAATGCTTGGTTGGTCTCAGCAGGTTCAAGATTGGTCTCGCACCACTTTTTGTAGTATTCAAATAGCTGTTTGGTTGTTAGCCTCTGGCCAGCTGCTTCTTTGGTGTTTTCTTTTAGAAACTTAGACACAGTGTCTAGATCCTCTCGATAGCTGTCACGCTCATCAAGTACCTTTTTAGGGGTCTGAATACCGTTTTTACGCCAGTCAGCAAGTCCAGCTAGGGCCCAGTTAAGAATGCCTGGTAGCTCTTCTTTGAGCTTCATAAGGAGGTTTTTATCTTTTTGTGAATCAGGCACTACGTGTCCGAATTCAATGAAGCGGAATCGACGCCAAAAACCCTCATCATTAATGTTTCCGTATGGCTTGTCATTGCCGTACATCACTACCTTTGCGGTAGATTTGAACGTGATTGGATTGCCACGAAGAAACCTGCCAGTAATCTCTTCATCACCAGAGATTGATTTCAGCATCTGTGCATTGAAGGTTTCGTTATCGTTGGTTTCATCTGTAATAGCTAGTCGTGCACCAGCTAGCGTTGCTAGGCTTGCATGAGCGCCTAGGTTTAGTGCACTGCTTTTCTTCTGCATGAAACTATCAGATGAAACTTTAACGCCGTAGGTTCCTAGCAGTGATTTTACCAAGTCGATAAAGGTTGATTTGCCGTTAGCGCCTTTTCCGTAGAAGTAGTAGATCTCCTGCTCTTTTGTGCTTGCAGTTAGGAAGTAGCCAACAAGACGTTGAAGGTACTTGATCATATCCTTATCACTCTGCATCGAGGTGTCTAAGAATCTCTCCCATACTGGGCATTTTGCATCTGGATAGTAGGTTGTATCCAATGACTTCATTACCAGGTCGCTTGCTACTGCTGGTCGAACTGACCCTGCCTCAATATCGTATACAGAGTCTTGAATGCCAATAAGGTTATGATTTGCGTTTAGCTTTTTGACACCCTTTGCTGTTCTGATCTGGACGACCTTCAATACAGCATTCACCTTGCTTTGGTTCATTTGGTTTTTTAGCCACTGTGGTTCTCCTGCTTCAATCTCTGGGTATTCACCGTGGAAAATATCCAAAATGATTTGGTAGTAGAAATCCCAAACTAGGTTTGTTGCATCTTCAGCTTCATGCCAAACCCCATTTTGGAATACTTTCCACTCTTTGCGCGAAGTATCAAACAGAATGTTGTCCTTGTGCTTCGCTACAAGTAGTTCAGCAATGATGATGTCGTGCTCACCGTCTAGAAGCTTTTCCGTGATCTGGTCAGTGTTTACTCCATTTGTTGGAGCTACTTCAAGGATGCTATTTGTGTTTAAAGAATTCATTACGCTGCCTCCTGGTCACGAAGGGCGATACGGCTATCAATCCACTCTTCTAATTCTGATTGCACCCAAGCGCTTGAGCGTTCGCTAAGTTTGACTGGTTTTGGGAATGCACCTTGCTGAGCAAGAGCGTAGATGTATGAACGTGAAAGGCCGGTAGTGGCTATTACGTCTTTAAGTTTTAGTAGTTGAGGCATGTTATGCACCTTTTCCTTTTTCAGTTGCGCCGTTGTTGGCGTAGGTGCATTACAAATTTTTAGAGGTTTTGCTCCCTCACAGGTGGGGGAAGAGGATTCCCCAGGTGGGGAAATACCTATTTAGTTCTTTTGTGTCTCCAGGAACTTCATGGCTTCTGCTAGAAGGCGTTCATCTACTTTGCTGAGGCCGTAATTATTCACGTCCATCTCTACAGCTAGCTCTAATAGCAGCTCTTTAATTTGGCTTTTATTAGGGGTTGTACCTGATGCGTACTTTGGGCTTTTAGCTAGATGGTGCATCAGTAGGCCAATAACTTTTAGCGAAGTATTGGAAGCTAGCGCATTGTTTACAGGAGAGGTGGATAGTTGCTTCGAGGAGTTAACTTCAGACTTGAGCATGAAGATATTGTCTAGCTCAACCTCTTTGTAACTAGGTTTACCATCTACCCACTTATGATGATCGTATAGCTCTTCTGCTGTTCTCCAGTGATCGAAATCTGTGTCTGTTAGATCATCGCCTAGATTACGAAGTAGCTCCACTTCTGAACAATGCTTGTTAACAATCAATCCTTTAATGGCTGACTCATTTAAAGCCAAGATCTGTCCAATATTAATTTCTGTGTGCTGGCTATTTGCTTGATCATAGTTATCAATGAAGAACTTCTCTTCATCAATCCATTCTTTCTTGCATGGAATTAGATCAATGGTGCGATCAGTCTTGGAAATAGTAAAAAGGTCCAGCTTGCCCTCCAAAGCATCAAATAGAAGATCTGATACATCCAACTTCATTGTGGATGCTGCTTCGCTAAGGTTGATAAGGTCTCTAAGTGATTTAGTCATTCTTTAACTCATCCAAGTAATCGGCCCACTCTTGCATCATCTTTGTTCGCTCTGGCATGTACTCTGCTTTGTTATAAACAGCTCTAATCCTATCTTTTGGTGCATGCGCTAGCTGCATTTCAATAACATCTGGATTGTAACCTAGCTCGTTGAGTTGTGTGCTGGCGGTATGCCTTATGCCATGCGAAGTAATGAACCCTCTTCCAAACTGCTCGCCAGTATTAGGGTTTATCAACCTAGTGATTGCTACGTTAAGGGTGTTCTCCGTCATAGGCTGCTTATTGTTATTGATGCTAATAGAGCTCATGAACACATACTCAAGCTTGCCTGTGAGCTTTTCCATGTCCTTAAGGATACCAATCGCTTGTTTGGATAATGGGACCTTATGCTCACGATCAGTCTTCATCTCTTCTGGTGGGAATGTAATCAACTTGTTCGCAAAGTCGACATACTTCCATCTCAAGAACCTGATGTTGTGTGGGCGCAAGAAAACAAGGGACATGAACTGCAGGCCCTTTTTAACTGCGTAATCACCCGTATGCGTATCGATTGCCTTCAGGAATAGTGCCACATCTTCCACCTTTGTTAAGTGGGCAAAGTTCCTAGTTTCCTTAACCTTCGGCAGTGTGCGTCTAACGGTATCTGCTGGATTGTTTTCTATTAGCTGCAGGCCAATCATGTAATCAAATGTCTGGCGACAATAGATAGCTAAACGCTGAGCAGTTTCACGTTTACCAGATTCAGCTATTGGCTTGAGAAGCTGATTTAAATCCTGAGCAGTGATTTGTGTTGCATCTTTTTTGTCTAAGACTGGGAAGAGATACTTCTCCATTCGACCGATGCGCTTTGTATATGTAGACCCTCTTAGATCTAGAGTCTTCATTTGCTCATGTGAGTAATAGCTGAAGCAATTCTTCTCTGGTGTAGCATCTTTTGGGTTAATGCCCCTAGCAACTAGAGCATGTGCTTTCTCATGCTCTTCTCTAGCTTCTGCGAGTGACATGGCTGGATAGGTACCAAACGTGATTGTCTTCCGGCTACCGTCTATCTTCGCGTCATAGCGAAATGACTTCGTTCCAGTCTTGGTAACGTAGACATACAAACCACCGCCATCAGTGACCTTATACCCCTTCTCCTGGGGCTTTAGATTCTTGACCTTTGCATCTGATAAAACACGCTTCACTTTTGTTGTCCTGTACCGTCTGATACCGTAAACGATACCGTTTTTGATACGGTATTTCAACGAATGTCACAGGACTTTAGAAGACATAAAATGACTATAAGCTATTGTTATCAATACTATATAGGACTTTACAGGATCTTTGTTCGTAATCGCCTCGAGGCACCATCTTTAAAGCCTAGTCAAACGACTGGGCTTTTTTGTTTGTTTCTATGGTAAACCTCTTTGCCGATCTCAAGAATCTCATTCATTGTGGTGCGCAAGCGTCAATCATGCGCTTTATCTCATTTGGGTCATCATATCCTTTGATCACAAGATCTGCGTCATCGCCTGCTCGTGTGATGGTGATGTCACCATTACCAAATATTCTTTGCAGTAATGACTGCTTTATCGCAACAGATGGGTGCGCGGCGTGATTCACTTCGACCATATCTCGATTCAAAATGCCCCAGTGGAATTCAACCTCTTGATCGGTGATAACCAGCTTTGTCGTTTTTACCTTTAACCACCAGATCAGAAAAATAACCAAACCGATGCCAATCGGAACCAGAATTAAGGCTAGCAGGAAGCTAAAAGGCGCTGCTTTAAACATCTCAGGATGCTGTTCAAGGAACACTTTACGCTCGTGGGTAGGAATACTATCTATTTGTGTGGTCATGCTGGAATCCTTTCATCTATGAAGTCGTACTACCGGTATCATTAAGACTAGTACAAAATGCTTGTATTACCATAAACCCATCCGCAAAGAATCACTCTAGAATTAACCCAGTTAATGCGGTTTTCGCTTCCAATACCGCATATCAAAGACTCAATTTAATTTTTCAACAACTCAAGAACGTCAGCCACTGATTGAGCAATCTCTTCTGACGTTGCAGGTTCTTTCCCCAGCAAGGTATGGGCCGCCCTGTTTAGTTTTCGAATTTGATCAACTGTCTCTTCAGATTGATCACCATCCATGACTCTTTGTTTGAGTTTGCTTGTCGGGATATCACTGGCTGTGATGGTGGTGATATCAGTTGAGTTTAATCCGCCCAATAACCTATGAAGCTGGCCACGATTTTTTAGCCCTAACTCCTTAACAAGCTGATCGACAGCCTCCTGCTTGGCGGCACCTGTTTTGTGTGCTTTATTTTTCTTGGCTTTCTCTTGGTGCTGTTCAGGCTTTTCTTTCCCTTTTTCTGCAGTCGCCGGCGAGGATGTTGACAATAATGAGATAGAGAGAAGCGAGGCTAAAACTGTGCGAATGATCATAACAATCTCCAATTTGCTAATAATTTAAGCGTAGTCGCAAATTCCTATAAAACAATGAGTCACCCATTTACAGATTAGAAAGGCCGCATCACGGCATTACCGCTGCTAGCAAAACCAAGATGTGCTAGCCTCTCCTAGTCAAATGTTTAAATTAAGAGTTGTTATGACACGTTTTATTGCTCTGTTTACTGTTGTGTTTCTTACCGGCTGCGCCACCTCGCCTCCTCGCAATGTTGAGAACGCCTGTTACATTTTTAATGAGAAGCCTGACTGGTACAAAGCGTCGATGGCGGCGGAAGAGAAGTGGGGGCTTCCGATGCAGGTTCAGTTGGCGATTATGCGCCAGGAGTCGAGCTTTAAGCACGATGCAGCACCGCCACGAGATACCTTTTTAGGGGTGCCAATGTGGTGGCGGATCTCTTCAGCTTACGGGTATGCACAAGCAAAGGACTCCACTTGGGATTGGTACAAAAGTAAAACGGGCCGATTCTGGGCAAGCCGAGAGAACTATGCCGACGCTGTCGACTTTATGGGTTGGTACGCCGGCATCTCACAACGCACTTTGGGTATCTCTAAATGGGACGCCTACAACCAATACCTTGCATATCACGAAGGCCACGGCGGCTGGAAGAAACAGACCTTCAATAAAAAAGCCTGGTTAATTGGTGTTGCTAAAAAGGTCGATGCCAATGCGCGAATGTATGGCAGTCAGCTGCAAGGTTGTCGCGACCGTCTTAAATCATCTTGGTGGCCGTTCTAGGCCACCGTTACTCAAACCTGATTAAAGGTTTCGATCTGAAGGTTTATCGTTCACGTACGCCACTTCATGAATGAGAAAACCTTAACCACTGCCTCCCCCGTCCCCAAAAGCAGAGCATCACGCCTATTAAGCATGGGCGGATTAGCTACAAAACTTGCTGGAAACGTCTTAACAGAGGGCTCTAAACGCTGGATAAAAGGTGAAGCACCCTCTTTGAATGAGCTGGTTTTAACACCTAAAAATATGGGTGATGTTGCCGATAAACTGGCTCGGATGCGTGGCGCAGCGATGAAATTGGGTCAACTGCTCTCGATGGATGCTGGAACCCTACTCCCGCCTGAGCTGGCAGCTGTCCTAGCTAGGCTACAGTCGCAAGGCGTCATCATGCCTATGACTCAGCTCATACATACGCTTGAGTCGAGCTGGGGCACTGATTGGATGGATCAGTTTAACTATTTTTCGTTCGACCCCATTGCCGCCGCTTCTATTGGGCAGGTCCACAAAGCACGAACTCTGGATAACAATGAATTAGCAATTAAAATCCAATACCCCGGTGTGGCACAGAGCATCGACAGCGACATAGATAACGTCATTTCACTGCTCAGGCTAAGCGGTTTACTGCCCAAAGGGCTGGATATAGATGAATTGGTTGATGAAGCAAGGCGCCAGCTTCACTTAGAGGCTGATTACTACGCAGAATCAAGGCATTTGACTGATTTTTCCGGCAAGATCAGTAATTTTAGCATCAGTAAAAATCTTATAATGCCAACTTACTTCGCTGAGCTTTCGGAAACTAACATCATGACGATGAGCTTTGTAGAGGGCGTGGGCATTGAAGAGTGGCTAAAAGATCACCCAGAGGATGCCAGCCGCATCATGGGGCTGATGCTGGAACTATTCTTTACTGAACTCCTGCAGATGAACTTAATGCAGACTGACCCCAATCCGGCTAATTTTCATGTTTGCCCAGACACCGGCAAATTGATTCTGTTCGATTTTGGTGCCGTAAGGTCATTTAACCCTCAGTTTGTCGATCGTTACAAACAGGCCATAGACCAGGCCATTGATCAAAACCGAGCAGGCCTTGAAGCGGCATTGGAGGTGCTTGGGTTTTTCAAAAATGGTACCGATGTGGCAAACAAAGCAGCGGTTATCGATATCTTTACCATTGCCGCAGAACCCCTCAGATCAGCAACGCCTTATCATTTTGCTCAGAGTGATATTGCTAAACGCATCCATGAGATTGGTATGAGTGTTAGTAAAGACCCAGATGCGTGGCATACCCCACCGGCCGATGTGCTGTTTTTACATCGTAAAATGGCAGGGCTTTATCTAATGGCCGCAAAGCACAAGGCTGTTGTTGATACAAGAACTATCTATCAACAAATTAGTGGTTAATAAGGTTTTTATTTGAAGGCATTAACAGACTGAACTATGCTGAATCTAATCTCAGATTTGGTATTCAAGATGCTAAGTGACAAGGTCATAACACCGATCGACTACTCAAAATTGGGCTGTAAACAGTGCCTAAATGGTGAAGTGTTGGGCTTTGATTTCACTATGGCCTTCCAACCCATTGTTGATCTCCGCCATCAGACGATTTTTGCCCAAGAGGCACTGGCAAGGGGGCTTAACGGCGAAGGTGCCGGATCAGTCTTTGAACAGGTCAATGAACAGAACCTCTATCGTTTTGACCAAACTTGTCGAGTTAAAGCCATTGAAATTGCATCGCGTTTTGACAATGAGTCGCTGATCAGTATCAACTTCATGCCAAGGGCTATCTATAAGCCTGAGCTGTGTATTCGCACCACGCTTGAAGCGGCAAAAGTCTATTCGATTGATCCCAAAAGATTGATGTTTGAGTTCAGCGAAACTGAGCGTGTTGACGACATTGCTCACCTAAAACGAACGATTGAGTTCTATAAGGAGCAGGGCTTTAAGACCGCTATGGACGATTTTGGTTCTGGGTACTCAGGTTTAAATATGCTGACGGAATTTAAGCCTGATCTGATCAAGCTCGATATCCAGCTGATTCATGAAATTGACCACTCAAAGACACGCTTTGCCATCATTAAGTCGGTTAAAACGATGTGTGATGATCTTGGCATTCAGATCATTGCGGAAGGTGTGGAAACCGTTGAAGAGAAGCAGACACTAGAGGGTTTAGGAATTCACTACCAACAAGGATTCCTATTCGCAAAGCCTGCTTTTGAAACACTGCTTAAAACTGAAGAATTAAACCACCTCTGACACTAATCCAAGCGTTATTGATTCTCTAACTCTTGGATCTTTTTATAGGTAGCCTCAGCTTTGCTGGTTAGCAGTGAGTAGCCGGCAATATCCCCATTGCGCTGCAACTGCATCGCCTGCTCTGTTAGCTCTGCATACTCTTTTTTTAACTTCTTTAATGGATCTTTCTTAAATAAACCAAACATCTTTAATCTCCCAAGTTTGTCTTCTCTACGCAACAGACATTCAATAGGTTTGGTATTACTATCCTCAGTCACACCATCAATGGACGATTTCCTCGATGCTAAACGATAACACTCCAATTAAAGCTGTCCCCACCAATATCATTACAGGGTTTCTAGGAGCCGGTAAGACCTCTGCCATTGTTCACTTACTGCAGAACAAACCAAAAAATGAACGCTGGGCCATTTTAGTTAATGAGTTTGGCGAGATCGGTATCGATGGTAGCTTGATGCAAGGCCAATACTCAGAAGAGCAGGGAATATTCATAAGGGAAGTACCTGGCGGTTGTATGTGTTGTGCAGCAGGGTTGCCGATGCAGATCGCTCTGAACATGTTGCTCGCAAAAGCTAAGCCCGATCGCCTTCTGATTGAACCCACTGGCTTGGGCCACCCTAGAGAGGTTCTAGAAGCTCTCTCCAATGAGCACTATCAGGACGTTCTTTCAATTCAAAAGATCATCACATTGGTTGATGCGCGCCAGCTTAAAGATGAACGCTATACAACGCATGAGACCTTTAATCAGCAAATTGCGATTGCCGATGTCGTTATTGGTAATAAACAAGATCTTTACGATGAGGGAGATAAAGAGCGTCTATCACAGTATATAGACGAGCATTTTTCCCCAAGCAAACCACTCGCGTTTACCGAACAGGGTCAGCTCGACCCTAGCCTGCTGTCTGGCAGCACCAATGCCAAAGCTGCTCATGCTCATGCTCACCATCACCATTCGCACCAATCTGTTCTAGCCAACGAGCAACCTCTCCCTGAAATTGGCTTTCTTAAAGCAGAAAACCAAGGCGATGGGTTCTTAAGTGTTGGGTGGCGATTTGATCAGCGATACCAGTTTGATCGCTCCAAACTCTATCTCTTCTTATCGGGCTTAGAGGTTGAGCGAATGAAAGCGGTGTTTATCACCAATGAGGGGCTATTTGGCTATAACCTAGCGGATGGATCCCTAAAAGAGCTCGCAATCGATGCGTGTGAGGAGAGTCGCATTGAGATGATTGCCAAGCGTCTTGATGATGGCTGGGAATCACAGATTTTACACTGCGCAGTCGATAGTGAATGACCTGATTTGCTTTGTTGGGCGTAAATGTCTGAAAGGAGATTTTTATGAGCAACAATGCACCACTTCCCTGCCGCGGCTGTCTACCTAACTGCCCAAACCGTAAAACCTGTAATGGAAAACCTTGGGCAGTGCAAAAACCAAACACGACCAAACCTCATTAAAAAGTATGGTTAAACCATTAGCGACGCTTCTTATAGCCGCTTTTTTAGCCGGTTGTAGCACCCAAGATTGGCGAACCGCAAAACGCGATAGTGCTGAAATCGCACCGCTACCCAGTGAGCACCCTGAGGCAGTTATCCAAGTATACGGTGCAGATCTGTTCGGTGTGCGTGGCTACTTTGCAGTGCATACATGGATCTCTACCAAGCAGAAAAATGCACAACACTACACCGTTTACGACGTTGTCGGTTGGCGCACCGGACGCGGATTACCTGCCCTACAAATCAAACAGGATATCCCTGATCGCTACTGGTATAACTCTAAACCAGAGCTCATTTTGGACATTCGCGGCGCTGAAGCAGAACACTTAATTCCTAAAATTGACGAAGCAGCCAAACGCTACCCTTGGGCTAACGAATACACTCTCTTTCCCGGCCCTAACAGTAATACCTTTCCTGCATGGATTGGTCAGCAGGTTCCTGAGCTCGGTTTGAAGATGCCTTTTAAAGCATTCGGTTCAGGGTATGCAGATTAAATCAGCGTTTAGCTAAACACTCCGTGAACTCATCGACCAAGCCCTGCATGAAGTTGACGTATGCTCCTTGCGCGAGAGCAACATCGGAGGCCAACGGGTCCAGTTCACCGACATGAACTTCAAATCCTCGTGTAATCGAGTCGATCAAAGCAGGTCGATACTGTGGCTCTTTAAAGACACATGAAACGCCACTATGCTCCAACGACTCACGAAGTTCGGCTAAATGTTTGGCACCTGGCTTAAGTTCGGGGCTGACTGTGAAGTAGCCAACCTGGTTAAGATCAAAGTGATTCACGAAGCCATCGTAGGCGTCATGGAAAACCAGAAAGCCCTTTTGGTGAACGGGCTCTAATTGCTCTTTTGCTTGGCTTTCGAACTGTTTCAGTGACGCTAAGAAAGCGGTCTCGTTCTCTTTGATTTGTGAGGCTTTAGCAGGAAAGTGGTGCTGAAGTTCAACCGACAGCTCTTCCGCAAAGTGCTCAACGGTCTCGATATCTAGCCAAGGGTGCAGACCGGCATGATCATGACCTTCATGCTCATCATGAGCATCGTGATGTTCCTCTTCATGTTCATGGCCTTCGTGTTCATCGTGATGATGCTCCTCTTCATGATCAGGATCTCTATGATCATCTTCACCATGCTCTGCATGCTCATCAAGCATCGCTAAATGCTCAACCTTAGAAGCATCGATTACTTTCTCTAGATAGGGTTCTATGTCAGGGCCGACCCAAATCAATAAATCTGTATTGTTCAGTCGCTTACGATCGGAGGGACGCAGGGCAAAGTCATGCGGGGAGGCACCGTCTCGCAGAAGAGTATCAACCTCGGCAACATTGACTAAGAGTTCGGCAGTAATAAGGCTCAGCGGTTTAACACTGGCCATCACAGTATCGGCTTGAGCTTGAGTGGATGCTAGTAAGAGAGAGGTAGCAACAGAAGCGGTAAATTTGTGTGTCATTGGGTACAATGCCTATAAACCAGAAAATGTATTGTTATAATATAACAATAATTGAGATAAAGCATGCTTGAAATCAACGACGCATTCAATTCAGACCACAACCACGATCACTGCGTCAGTGGTGCGTTAGATAACGCCAAGGCGATCTGCCAAGAGAGTGGCCAGCGTCTGACTCCTATTCGCGAGTTAGTGTTACGACTCGTCTGGAGCTCCCATAAGCCACTGGGTGCCTATGAGTTGTTACCCGCGCTGGCTGACGCGGGCTTTAACTCAGCGCCACCGACGGTCTATCGGGCATTGGATTTTTTGCATCAGCTGGGGCTCATTCACAAAATCGGATCACTCAACGCTTTTGTTGGATGCTCAAATCCAGAACACCCACATCCATCGGCATTTATGATCTGCAGAGAGTGTAAAACCGCAGCCGAAATTGAGACCAGTGAGCTTCAAGAGAGCTTTAATCGAGTCGCTAATACGCACGGCTTTCAGCTTGAGGAAGAGAATATCGAGCTGTTAGGTCTTTGCAGCGATTGTCGTGGGAGTGAATCATGAGTAATCCAGATCTGGCCAGATTGGACGGGGTCAGTTTGCGCTTTGGTAATAAATCGGTGCTCAACAATGTGAACCTGCCACTGCATAACGACTGCATCACCACACTGATCGGACCCAACGGCGCGGGTAAGTCATCACTGGTAAAGGTGTTACTTGGACTGGTGAAACCGACCGAAGGCACTGTTTGGACGAAACCGGGCCTGCGCATCGGGTATATGCCGCAAAAAATTCAGATCGACCGGACACTACCTTTAACCGTTAAACGCTTTTTGCAGATTCCACATGGCTATAACCAAAATGAGATCGAGGCCGCACTCGCTTCGGTGGGTGCTGAACACCTGGTCGATTACTCGATTCATGATCTTTCCGGCGGTGAGATGCAGAGAGCCCTTCTTGCTAGGGCTCTATTACGAAACCCCGATCTATTGGTGCTGGATGAGCCGGTTCAGGGTGTCGATATTAATGGTCAAACCGAACTCTATCGGCTGATCACGGATATCCGTAAAGAACGAAAGTGCGGTGTGTTAATGATTTCACACGATCTGCATCTGGTTATGTCATCGACCGATCACGTCGTCTGTCTGAACAAACATGTCTGCTGCTCGGGACATCCAGAAGCCGTCAGCGCAGACCCTGCCTATATAGAGTTGTTTGGCGCTTCTCACGCGTCAACGCTGGCGCTCTATAATCACCATCACAACCATAGCCACGATATGCATGGTAACGTCGTTGAAGGTGACTGCTGTGGGGGTGATCATGCTTGATTTCATCATCTATGCGTTGATTGCCGGCATAGCAGTCGCCATTGTTGCCGGCCCTTTAGGTGCATTTGTTGTGTGGCGCCGTATGGCCTACTTCGGTGACACCTTGGCTCACTCAGCTCTACTCGGCATCGCACTGGGCATTCTGTTTGATATCAACCTGAGCCTAGCCGTCGTGCTCTGCTGTGTAGCGCTGGCGCTTGGTTTAGTCGCAATGCAGCGCCAACACTGGATAGCCACCGATACGCTGTTGGGGATTATGGCACACAGTGCGCTATCACTGGGTCTGGTCGCGATATCACTGTTGGATAACGTACGCATCGACCTTCAGGCCTACCTGTTTGGAGATCTATTAGCGATCACTCCCGAAGACCTTAAGTGGATTCTGTTGGGAGGCATAGCTGTCTTAGCCGCGATCTACTGGCTTTGGAAACCACTGCTAGCCATCACTATTAACGAGGAGCTGGCCCAAGTAGAGGGGATACAGGTTGCTCGCTATAGACTCGCCCTAATGTTGTTAATCGCCATGGTGATTGCTGGTGCGATGAAACTGGTTGGTGTGCTGCTCATTACCTCTCTATTGATCATGCCGGCTGCAGCGGCGCGGCGAATGTCTGCCACGCCAGAACAGATGGCGATTTTTGCCAGTATGCTTGGGTCTATCGCGGTTGTTGGAGGCATTGCGCTCTCTTGGTTTGCGGACACTCCAGCGGGCCCGAGTGTCGTTGTCTGCGCACTGGTGATCTTCTTATTGATCTTCTTCGCACCCCGGGCACGGGCATGATTCAACTGAATGATTGGAGCATGCATCAGCGTGTTTGGGCGCTGGCCTGGCCGATGCTGCTATCCAACATCACTGTTCCCCTTTTGGGTCTTGTCGATAGCGCCGTTGTCGGCCATTTGGATGATCCGAAGCATTTAGGGGCGGTGGCAATTGGAGCCACACTGTTTACCACCATCTACTGGGCGTTTGGATTCTTACGAATGGGCACCACTGGGCTAATTGCACAAGCTGTGGGACGCCAAGATGGCAATGCAAATAGGACCTTTTTAGCGCAAGCAACCCTGATCGCACTGGGTCTCGGCAGCCTTATGTGGCTCGCACAAATCCCCATACTCACTTTGGGTTTAGAGTGGATGGGTGCCGATTCCGATGTCCACGAAACCGCTCGAAGCTATGCCGATATTCGTATCTACGGTGCTCCAGCGGCGCTGTTCAACTACGTCTTAGTGGGCTGGTTTGTCGGTAATCAAGATACACGCTCACCCCTGATCATTATGACCGTCGTCAACCTGACGAATCTGGTGTTAGATCTGCTGTTTGTGCTCGGTTTCGGCTGGGGCGCAGAGGGTGTCGCCAGTGCAACACTGATAGCTGAATACACCGGTGTGGTTCTTGGGTTACTGCTGATGAAGCGCCATCTAAACCTGATTGATGGTGCAATTTTGCCAAACTCACTTCGTCAACTGTCAGCCTATCGCGCGATTTTTACCGTGAATAAGTACCTATTTGTTCGGACCGCGTCACTGCTCTTTATGTTTGCTTTCTTCACCTCACAAGGTGCGCGACTTGGAACGGATATACTGTCGGCTAATGCTCTCCTGTTGAACTTCTTGATGCTGATCTCGCACGCTCTCGATGGATTCGCCCACGCTGCTGAGGCGATCTGTGGTCGCTATGCGGGTGCCAAGGATCGATACAACTTCTACCGCGCCATGAAGAGTTCAGCTCTCTGGTCCTTGTTGTTTGCGCTGGGGCTTACACTCACGTTTATGTTGGGTGGGCACTCTATTCTGAGCCTGATGACCGACATTGAATCGGTATTGGATGTCGCACAGGACTATTTGATCTTTATCTGGGTGCTTCCATTGATCGCTGTATGGAGCTATTTCCAAGATGGTGTTCTTGTCGGCACGACTCAATCTAAAGCGATGCTGCAGATCATGGTCGTCACTGTGTTTGGCACGTTTTTACCCCTCTGGTGGCTAACACAAGATCTAGGTAATACCGGCCTATGGTTATCATTCACCGCGGCATTTTTGGTCAGAGCATTGATGGGGTTCTGGATTTTCCACCGCTATAACCAGCGTGGGGTTTGGTTTAAGGCGTAATCCAATCCTAAATAACATTTGAAGGTGGTGTCAGGCTGAAGGCCAGACACCGTTGCAACAAGACCCGCCACAAAGTCCCCGTGTCTGGCTTTCAGCCTGACACGACTATTTCTGCGTCACGGTTTGCCTTTGGCAATTCGTTCCTACAGATGATCGATGCAACGCTGGTAGGCGGGGCAGGTCTCTAGGTGATCGTTGACGAAGCCGGTAGCCTGAAGGTAGGCGTAGACGATGGTTGAGCCGAAGAAGCGAACGCCACGTCTCTTTAGATCTTTCGCAATCTGCTTTGAGAGATCGGTTTCTGCAGGTATATCAGCTAGCGTTTTGGGTCTGTTTACGATCACTCTACTCTCCATAAACGACCACAAAAAGTTTGCAAAACCATCGAACTCCGTCGAAATGGCTAAGAAGTGCTTAGCATTATTAATAGAGGCTTCGATTTTGGCGCGATTACGAATGACTCCGGCATCAGCCAGCATCGCCTCTATCTCTTTCTCTCCAAACTGAGCCACTCGCTCGGGTTCAAAATTACGATAGTGGCGACGGTAGCCTTCGCGTTTATTTAATACGGTGCGCCAGCTTAAACCCGCTTGTGCGGACTCTAGAACCATAAACTCAAACAGTGTTTGGTCATTGGTTCGCAGTAAACCCCACTCTTGGTCGTGGTAACGATGCTCTATCTCGGACTGACGTGCCCAGCCACAGATATCAGCATCTAGGCTCACGTCAGTGGTCCTTTTTCTGCAAATTAGGGTTGGTAAAGAACTGCAGTGGCTGGGCTTCTACTTCGGTTGCTGGTGTATTCTTTAGCGGGTCCACACCCTCTTTAGAGACTCGGGTCTCAAGCTCTTTGGGCTCTGGACGGCCGTCAAGGCGCATGCTGTCTTCAAACCCACATTTAACACATTCACGATACTCACGCTCTTCGTCGCGATACATTCGTGTACTATCCATAGCGGCACAGCGTGGACAGACCACACCGGCGACAAAGCGTTTAACTGGTTTCATATCAGCTCCTTCGCTGAATTAAGCGGCAATACCTGAGTGGCGAAGCAAAGCATCCACTTCAGGTTCACGGCCACGGAACGCGACAAATAGCTCCATTGGCTCTTTAGAACCGCCCTTCTCAAGAATTTCGGTTCTGAAGGATGCACCAGTCTCCTGATTAAAGATACCCTCCTCTTCAAAACGAGAGAAAGCGTCGGCCGATAGAACTTCAGCCCATTTATAGCTGTAATAGCCGGCCGCATAGCCGCCTGCGAAGATGTGGCTAAAGCTGTGCTGAAAACGGTTGAATGCAGGTGGGATCAATACTGCCACCTGTTCACGAACACTGTTCAAAACAGACTGTACTGACGTTTGGCCAGGCTCAAAATCACGGTGTAGGATGAAATCGAACAGTGAAAACTCAAGCTGACGCACCATCATCATGCCCGATTGGAAATGCTTAGCCAAAAGCATGCGATTCAGCATATCTTCTGGCAGAGGCTCACCTGTCTCATGGTGACCTGAGATCAGTGCCAACGCTTCTGGCTCCCAACACCAGTTCTCCATAAACTGACTGGGCAGTTCGACAGCATCCCAGGCTACACCATTAATTCCACTGATATCGGCATGCTCCATTTGCGTCAGCATGTGATGCAGACCGTGACCAAACTCGTGGAATAGTGTCGTTACTTCATCATGGGTTAGTAGCGCAGGCTGGCCCTCTAACGGCGCCGTGAAGTTACAGACTAGATACGCCACGGGCAATTGAATATCACCATTGATGTTACGGCGTACACGACAGTCATCCATCCATGCGCCACCACGTTTACCAGCACGAGCGAATGGATCTAGGTAACAGTTTGCGAGTACCTGACCATCACGCTTCAACTCAAACAGTCGAACATCGTCATGGTAGGTATCAAACTCTTTCAGTTCAGTGACGCTGACACCAAAAAGTCGCTCAGTCACTGCGAACAGTCCATCCAACACTTTAGGGAGTGGGAAGTAGGGACGCAGCTCTTGCTGGGAAATGTTAAAGCGTTGCTGTTTCAGCTTCTCTGCATAGTAGGTGATATCCCAAGCTTGCAGATCGCTCATCCCCTCTTCTGATTGAGCAAAAGCGGTCAGCTCTTCTAACTCTTTAGCGGCTTGAGGACGGCTTTTAGCTGCTAAGTCCTCAAGGAAGTTCACCACCTGATCGGTAGATTGAGCCATTTTAGTGGCCAGTGAATATTCCGCGTAATTACTAAACCCAAGCAGCTTCGCCAACTCAAGGCGCAGTGTCAGGATCTGCTCAATGAGATCGGTGTTATCCCACTCACCCGCTTTTGGCCCCTGATCAGAAGCACGAGTCGCATAGGCCGTGTAGAACTCTTCACGCAGCTGACGATTATCAGCCTGCAGCATCACGGCATGATAAACAGGGAAGTCGAGTGTTAGCACCCAGCCCTCTAACTGTTCACTTTCAGCCGCCTGCTTAGCCGCTTCAAGGACATGATCGGGCAACCCAGCTAACTCGGTCTCATCGGTAACATGCTTGGTCCAACCCTGCGTTGCATCCAAGACGTTCTCAGAGAATTTAGTGGTCAACTCAGAGAGTTTTAGTTGCAGCTCGGCGTAACGTTTTTGTTGCTCTTCTGGCAGACCAATACCCGCTAGACGGAAGTCACGAAGTGAGTTAGTAATCACTTTCTTTTGAGCATTTGAAAGTTCAGAGAAGGCCGCACTTTGACTAAATTGTTCGTACGCTTCATAGAGTTTTTTATTCTGGCCAAGCTCAGTAAAGTATTCAGACAGTTTAGGTAGGCAGGCGTTATACGCTTCGCGCATCTCATCGGTATTCGCCACGGCGTTGAGATGAGAGACCGGAGACCAGGCTTGAGCTAATTCATCATTTAGCTGTTCCAGTTCACCCACTAAACTCTGCCAATCCATCAGTGGTTGTTCAGTCATCTTTGCAATACGCTCACGGTTACGCTGCAATAGCTCATCGACGGCGGGAACAACATGCTCAGGTTTGATGGTACTGAATTGTGGCAGTGAAGATGGTTCTAACAGTGGGTTACTCATCGGTCTCTCCGAGATCAAAAACTCTATACGCTTTACTATACAATGGGGTGAGCGGATCAGTTATTCAAGGAATGCGATATGAAACTACGTCCTTTTAAAGGCATCAGCCCAACCCTAGGTGATAAGGTATTTGTTGACCCCAGTGCGGTTGTCATTGGGGATGTGGTGCTGGGTGATGACGCATCCGTTTGGCCACTGACAGCGATACGTGGCGATATGAACCATATTCGTATCGGCGCTCGCACCAATGTTCAGGACGGAGCAATCCTGCACATCACTCATGCCAGCAGCTATAACCCTGACGGCTATCCGTTGATTATTGGCGATGAAGTGACCATCGGTCACATGGCGATGCTGCACGGCTGCACCATAGGCAACCGTGTCCTGATTGGTATGTCAGCGACGGTAATGGATGGCGCAATCGTTGAAGATGATGTCGTTGTCGGTGCCGGCGCGCTTGTACCGCCAGGTAAGCGTCTAGAGAGTGGCAAGCTCTACATGGGCCGCCCTGCCAAAGCAGTTCGCGACCTGACCGAAAAAGAGATGAGCTACTTCAGCTACTCTGCTGCCAACTATGTGAAGCTGAAGAATGAGCATCTGGCCGAGGATTGGGCAAATTAAAAATTTGCTGGAGCTTTATTGAGCGAAGCGAAATGAGGCGATATCTCATCGTCTCCTCTGCGAGAAGACTCCAACAGGGGTCTGACCTGTGGTCTGACCCCACTCTAAGAAACGGCAGAGACTAAGCCTTCGCTTTAGACAACTCACGCAAGCGTTTAACCACTTCAGCACCAATAGAGCGTTGGGTGAATACGCCGTCGGCTTTTTCTTTGCCAGCGCTGCGACCCATTAGCAGCTCGAGTGCTTCATCAACGGTTGCGACAGAGTAGATTGAGAAGAGCCCCTCTTTCACGGCATCCACCACTTCCTGTTTCAGCATCAAGTTGCGGACGTTCGCTTTGGGAATAATCACACCCTGTCGACCGGTTAAACCGCGAGACTCACAGAGGTGATAGAACCCTTCGATCTTCTCGTTAACCCCACCAATGGCCTGAACTTCACCGTACTGGTTGATGGATCCGGTCATCGCAAACTGCTGTTTGATCGGTATGTGCGTTAACGCTGAGATCAAGGTACAGATCTCCGCCATTGAGGCGCTGTCACCATCCACATAGCCGTAGGATTGCTCCATGGCGATACTGGCCGAGATCGCCAACGGGAACTCTTTAGCGTAACGGTGACCCAAGTAACCGGACAGAATTAACACCCCTTTGGAGTGAATCGGTTGGCCAAGTGTGACTTCACGCTCAATATCGACGATGCCACGACTACCGGGGTGAACCGTTGCGGTAATGCGCGCCGGCGAACCAAAGCTAACATCACCAACCTGCAGTACCGTCAAACCATTGGATTTACCGATCGCTTCACCATCCGTGTCGATCAAAACGGTCTCGTTGGTAATACCCTCTTGGATCTTTTCAGAGAGACGCCCGGTTCGACGCTCTTTGGCCGATAGAGCCGCGTCGACGTGTGCCGCATCAATGTATTTGTCATTCGATTTGGCACGACGGTAGTCCGCTTCACAGAGTAGATCGACTAATTCACCGATGTGCGCCGATAGAAGATCTTGATCACCCGCCAGTCTAGAGGAGTGCTCAACCAGTCGCGCTACCGCTTCACGAGTTAACGGTGCTAGCTTCTCCTCTTTGGCCAGCGTGCTCATTAGACGGGCGTACTGGCGAATGGTCGCCGGTGTGCGCTCGACATCCTCTTCAAAATCGACCACAACACGGAACATCTTTTCGAAGTCATGATCGAGCTCTTGTAAGAGGTAGTAGATGTTACGGGCGCCAATGAGGACGATCTTCACATCCAGATCGATCTCCTCAGGTGAGAGCGTTACGGTGCTGATACCGGCATACTCACTGACTGGGTTTTCGATGCGAATCGCATGCGCTTTTAACGCTCGCTTCAAGGCGCCATAGACAAAGGGTTGCTCAAAGAGTTTTTCCGCTTCAATGATCAAGTAACCGCCATTGGCTCGATGCAGTGCACCCGGACGAATCAGACGGTAGTTGGTGATCATAGCACCCATTTCACTGTTGTACTCAATGCGTCCAAACAGATTTTCATAACTTGGATGCGCCTCATAGACCACTGGTGCCCCTTTGGTCTTCTCATTATCAACGAGCAGATTAAGACCGTAGTTCTCGTTCATGAATTCGCGACGAGCCGTCTCGGATTTGTTCTCAAAAATCCCCTCCGCAATCATCTCACCGGCGTTACGAATCAGATCACGCTCTACATCTTCAAGGTAGCTGTTCACCCCCTTCAGGTTTGAATATTCACCTCGCACCTCTTCAAACAGGGGTTTAATTGCGTGACGAGCGGTGTCACGATCGAGGTAACGCAGTGCTTCAGCGGCCTCACGGCGCCAGCGTGGCATCTCTGTCAGTTGCTCATTAAGCAGCTCTTCCAGTTCGGATATGTGTGTTGAAAAGGCGTCACGGATCTCTTCCGGAAGCGCCGAAAAGACCGCCTCATCGATGGCTTGCCCTTCCGCTACGGGCGTAAATCCAATCGTGCCCGCATCACGATAAACGGCGATGGAGTATTCACGCCCCTGCTTCTCGACCGTCTCTACTGCTTTGTCATAGAGACGGTTGAAGTCACGTTCAATCTTAGATTTTTCACGCTGATAGGCGGGACTTTCAAAGGCAGCAGGCAGCTCAGTGACGACACGGTTAAGAAGCTTACTAAGATCGTGCTGCAACTTAACGGCTTTACCGGCTGGGAGGCGCAGCGCTTGTGGATGACGGGTGTCTTGGATGTTCTTCAGGTAACACCAATCGTATGGCTTGGATTGGCTTTTGGCTGCCTCACGCAGATTCTCCATCGCAAAAGAGAATCGCCCTGTGTGCGGGTTACCCATCACAAACAGATTGTAGCCGGGGCGGTTCATACCTACCCCAAACTCCATCGCTTCAAGCGCACGATCTTGACCAAAGAAGCCGGCGAAGCCCTCTAGGTTATCGGTGGTTTTAAACGGGAGAAGATCGGTATCGCAGGTACGGTAGAGTTGATCGACTGAGAGCGGGGCTAGCTTTTCCATGCGGGGCATCCAATACAGCGAATTGATACCCTTAGACTGAAGCGCTCCCCCCTCTAAGTCAATGCTATTTGTGTTGCAGTTCGGATCTGAGCTGATTAAGAATCTCGGCTGTTTCGGGTTTTACCCCTCGCCAAATTGCGAAGGACTCTGCCGCTTGTTCAACCAACATACCCAGACCGTCTATGGCACGTGCACCATGCTGTTCGCACCAGGCACAAAATGGCGTCTGTTCGGCACCGTACATCATGTCGTAACCACAACTGTTGGCATCGATCGCTTCAGCAGGCACAGGGGGCAACTCACCGCCAATACTGGCCGAAGTGCCATTGACGATCAGATCGAAAGCCGGCCCAGTAATGTCTTCATAGCCGCAAGCAGAGACGGGAGCGCCCGCAAAGACATCGGCAATAACCTGAGCTTTTGATACCGTGCGATTCGCTATCACAACGCTAGCAACCTGAGCTTCTAACATCGGCTGAATGACACCACGCACAGCACCACCTGCACCCAGTATCAAGACGCGTTTGCCCGCCAATTCCAAACCCAAGTTGTTCTTTAGATCAGTTAACAGACCAATGCCGTCGGTGTTATCAGCACAAATTTCGCCCTGCTCATTTAACCAGAGAGTATTGGCTGCACCGGCTGTCTCAGCGCGCGCCGTGCGCTCCTGTGCAAGCTGCCAAGCCAGCTCTTTAAACGGCAGGGTCACATTAGAGCCCTTGATCTCTCCAGAGGTCAGTTGAACCCTCAGCGTGTCCGTAAAGGTATCCGCCTCTAACAGCTGAGCGGTGTAGTTCAGAGACTCACCCGTTGTCTGAGCAAAGTGGCTATGAATTCTGGGTGACAGGCTATGTTTGATCGGATTGCCTGTCACTCGGTACTGATCGATCATGCTTCTAAGCCTAACCAGTCTCTAGATTGCAGGTAGTAATCAGTCAAACGCGCCTCTTCTGTACCGGGTTCAGGCGCCCAGTTGTAGTCCCAGCGCACTTCCGGTGGAAGCGACATCAGAATCGATTCGGTTCGGCCACCGGTCTGCAATCCAAACAGAGTGCCACGGTCAAACACTAGGTTGAATTCAACGTAACGGCCGCGACGGTGTAATTGGAAATCACGCTCGGCTTCACCATAACTCTCATCACGACGGCGCTCGATAATCGGTACATAGGCTTTAGTGTAGGCATTACCAATGGACTGCATCAGCGCAAAACTTTGATCAAAACCCAACTCATTCAGGTCATCAAAGAAGAGGCCGCCGATACCGCGAGGCTCACCACGATGCTTCAAGAAGAAGTAGTCATCACACCACTTTTTATAGCGTGGGTAGACATCGTCCCCAAAAGGGTCACAAGCGTCTTTAGCCACTTGGTGCCAAAAAACACAATCCTCTTCATTGCCGTAGTAAGGGGTCAAATCAAATCCGCCACCGAACCACCAAACTGGCTCTTCGCCCTCTTTCTCCGCAATGAAGAAACGAACATTGGCATGTGAGGTCGGCACTTTAGGATTTTTAGGGTGCATCACAAGGCTGACACCCATCGCTTCAAAGTTACGGCCTTGAAGCTCAGGACGGTGCGCCGTTGCCGATGCAGGCATCTGATTGCCGTGAACATGCGAAAAGTTAACGCCGCCCTTTTCAAACACCGCACCGTTTGTAATGACTCGGCTTCGGCCACCGCCGCCTTCGGGTCGATCCCAAGAGTCCTCAACAAACTCAGCGCCACCATCGGCTGCTGCCAGTTCATTACAGATACGATCCTGAAGATCCATTAAGAAGGCTTTTACTTCTGCTACGCTCGGTTTGCTCATTCGCAATCTCCGTCTCTAAACTCGTAGGGTCTGTCCAGTCAGTGCATCACGAATCACGGATGGTCGATCCGAATCGCCTAATGCGCCCTGAACACGATAATTAATTCTATTTCCAAAGTAAGTACTTACTCTCAACTTACTCTTTGCAGGTACTGCAGATGATGGGTTAGCCGAGGTTGATACCAACGGCATATCGGCACGGTTGCAGAGCGCCTGCACGATGGGATGTGCAGAGACACGAACAGCAACAGAGCTGTGCTGGCCTTTAACCCACTCAGGGATCATCTCGTCGGTATCCGGTATCAACCAGGTATTGGGTCCAGGCCAGCTTGCCTCAACAACCTGACGCTGCTCGGCTGTCAGATTCTGCAGCAGTGGTTCAACCTGTCCAATATTGGCTGCCACTAATATTAAGCCCTTATGCATAGGGCGGCGTTTAACCGCTAACAGATGTTTCACGGCATGCTCGTTCCAAGGGTCACAACCTAACCCCCAAACCGCCTCTGTAGGATAGGCAATTACGCCACCCTGCTGGACCACTTCTACGGCCTGTTTAATGCTCCAATCATTCACCATAATCAGAATCTTACTTTGGAAAAAACGCTATTCTACCGAAGAACGACGTAACGGGCTCCCTCTCGGCCAATAATTCCTGAGATTTCTAGTTCCACGAGCAGACGTTGAAGCTGCCCAATCGGAATACTGAGCTTTGCTGCAAGCTGATCGGCAGTTAACGGCTGCTGATGCAGTGCACGGATTATGGGATCCTCAGACTCAATGGGCGGCGTCTCAACACGATCTGTAGTAAGCGGTAGATAGAGTGACGCCAATATTTCGGAAACCGTTTCAACCAACTGAGCTCCCTCTTTAATGAGATGGTGACAGCCTCTTGCAAGCTCATTGGTAATCGCACCCGGTATGGCAAATACCTCCCGCCCCTGCTCCAGCGCCAAACGCGCCGTGACCAGTGATCCACTCTTAATAGCGGCTTCAACGACTAGGGTTCCCAAACTCATACCACTGATGATGCGATTACGCTCTGGAAATAGGTAGGGCCTGGGCTGGATACCGGGCAACTGCTCAGTGACTAACAGCCCGCCTGAGTCCAATATCTGCTGGGCCAGCCGTTGATGCCGTTGTGGATAAACCAGATCTGGGCCGTTTGCCATAACGGCGATTGTTGAACCGGGGCCGGCTTGTATTGCGCCGAGATGAGCTGCGTGATCAATGCCTATGGCTAATCCACTGGTGACATGTACGCCGGATTGGGTTAACTCTTGAGCAAATCGCTGTGCGGTTGCACGGGCCAAGCTGGATGATTTTCGCCCACCCACCATAGCGACTTGAGGGTCGCTCAATGCTTGCACATTGCCTTTTGAGAAGAGCACCACGGGCGGATCGTAGATCGATTTAAGCAATTCGGGATAACGGCTATCTTCAAAGCAGATAACGTCACAATCTATGTTTTTAATGACATTTAGATGCTTTTCGGCATGATCGTAGAGTGACTTTATCTGCCTGACAGCGAACTGACTTTCGTTAAAAAGCTCTAACTGCTCTATTAAGCACTTAGAGTCTTTTAGCCGATCAGGCCAGTCAGTGTGTTGAATGAATTTTAAATTGGAAGCGGGTCGCATAGCCAAAAGGCGCAGTGCAACCCAGTCGATCGATTCGGCTGGCATCCTTGCTCCTGACACTGCACATCCATGTGCAGCGATTGTCTAATATTGTGACGTTAAGGCTGACGAAGCGGGTCGCCAACCTGAATCACTTCGGTTGCACGCATCACCAGTGCATAACTGACCTTGTCGAAGGTTTTGTAGACCATCAACTCACCGGCACGCTCGGCTGGTAGTTGAAGTTTTTCACCTGTTTTAGGGTCACGAATCTCTTCGCCACGATTGTAGATCGCGTAGACACTGCCTGGTTCGATTCCTTCGCGCTCGCCAGCATTGATTGTGACACTGTTAAACTGACCAATGTTGGCAACGCCATTTAATACGGCGATGACTTCAACATTTTCGAGCTCTGGACCCGGGCGCGGCATAAACCGAGTCACCAACGGCGCTTCGCCGGTTGGAATCAGAATATCTTTTAAACGCACCTCTTCAGTACTGTTGCGAATATCAACACTGATTGTGTCGCCTTCAGAACCACGTACCAGCGCATCAGCGACGCGGTGTAGCTCATAACCTAAAGACTCACCGGTGTTGGGATCTACATACTCGATCAAAGGACGGTAGAGAGATTGCTGACGACTGTCATCTAATAACTCACCTCGAACATAGACTCGATCATCATTGGCAGCGAGGATGCGTTGGTTTTTGCCACCCAGCACGTAGGGCGCATCCGCTAACATTTGATTATCAACCACTCGGCTATCATTGAGAAAGGCTTGTACATCACGCAGAGGGATCGAAGCGATAGCCTCTTCGCGTGGCACGACTTTAACCTCAGGCGTTAATACCAGAGTACCTGGTTTACGACCTAGGCGTGGCTCACCATCTTCCCAGTAGAGGTAGATGACATCTCCAGGATAGATCAGATGAGGGTTGTAGATCTGCGAGTTTACTTCCCAAACCTTAGGCCAGAGCCAAGGGCTTTTGAGAAAACGCGCGGAGATATCCCACAGGGTATCCCCTTTAACAACGGTGTATTCCGAGGGGGCATCTTGCGCCAACTTGATGGTGTCAGCTTGCACCAGCATAGAGGTTAAACCCAATGCAACGGCAGCGATCTGTTTTATCCGTTTAAACATACTGTCCTTCAGCGTTTGACGCTTATCTATTCGATTGCACTGCTTAACGTGTACCACATGCAAACAGAGTCCTAATAGGTATAATAGACAATATTAACAATGTTACTAGTTATCCGATTGAGAGAGATCACTAAACGGTATGGCACTGCTTAAAATTTTAGAGTTCCCAGACCCGCGCCTTCGCACCATTGCTGAACCGGTTGAGACGGTCGATGATGAGGTACGCAAGATCATCGATGACATGTTTGAAACCATGTACGACGCTCCGGGCATTGGTCTGGCCGCAACACAGGTCAATATTCATAAACAGATCGTCGTAATCGATATATCCGAAGAGGGCAATGAGCCACTGGTTCTAATTAACCCCTCTTTTGAAGTGTTAACCGACGAGACTGAACAGATGCAAGAGGGTTGCCTCTCTGTCCCTGGCTTCTACGAAAACGTCGTTCGCCCAGAGCGCGTTAAGCTGAATGCGATTGGTCGTGATGGCGAACCTTATGAGTTAATTGCTGACGGTTTGCTAGCGGTCTGTATTCAGCACGAGCTGGATCATCTGAATGGTAAGCTATTTGTTGACCATATCTCTCGATTAAAACGTGATCGAATCCGCGGAAAACTCGAGAAGAAACATAAATTAGAAGCCGCTCAGGCTTAAAGATCAGACAGGCTTGCCGCTCACCTTGGCAAGCCTGTTTCATTTTAGGATATCGAATTGTCTAAAATTATTTTTGCCGGAACCCCAGATTTTGCCGCCTCTCATCTACAGGCTCTGATCGATTCCGGCTTTGATGTGGTAGCCGTTTACACCCAACCCGATCGACCAGCGGGCCGTGGTAGGAAGTTACAAGCGAGCCCCGTTAAGCAGATTGCACTGCAAGCAAATATTCCCGTGTTTCAACCACTCTCACTGCGTGATGAAGCGGCTCAGGCGGAACTGGCTGCGATCGACGCTGATTTAATGATTGTTGTTGCCTACGGCTTGATACTGCCGCAGGTTGTATTGGATACACCAAAACTGGGTTGCGTTAACGTACACGCCTCTATTCTACCGCGTTGGCGTGGTGCTGCTCCGATCCACCGTGCACTGCTGGCAGGTGACAAAGAGACCGGTGTGACGCTGATGCAGATGGAGGCTGGGCTGGATACTGGGCCTATGCTGGCTAAGGTGTTTACGCCAATCGATAAACAGGAGAGTAGCGGAGAACTGCATGATCGATTAGCAGTACTCGGCTCCAATATGCTGGTTGAGCAACTACCTGCACTGTTAGCAGGCGAGTTAACTCCAGAAATTCAAGACGATGCGTTAGCTAACTACGCCAATAAGCTTGAGAAAGCTGAAGGTAAAATCGACTGGACTGAGTCGGCAGACGCGATCGCCCGTCAAGTTCGCGGCCTCTCTCCTTGGCCGGTGGCTTACACATCCCTTGATGATAAAAGCGTCCGCATCTGGAGAGCGGAAGCACAATCAGAAGCCGGTGATGCTGGTGCTCTGATCAAAGCCGATAAACAGGGCGTCCTGATCGGGTGTGGCGAAGGCTCTTTGCTGATCAAAACCATTCAGATGCCAGGCGGTCGCGCCACTGAAGCGTCGGCCCTTCTCAATTCAAACAACCACCCGTTTGTAGAGGGTATGCGCTTTGAGTAATACCGCTAACCTAAGGGTGCAAGTGGCTGTTTTTCTATCGCAGCTGTTACAACACAACGGTTCACTCTCTAGCCGACTGCCAGGCATGCTCTCTCGAGTTGAACCTCGTGACCGCGCTCTGTTTCAAGAGATCTGCTACGGCACGCTTCGTTTCTATCCACAGCTTGAAGCGCTCAGCCGTGAGTGTCTGCGCAAGCCTTTTAGAGAAGAGGACACTGACGTCTTTGCCCTACTGTTGAGCGCGCTCTACCAATTGAGACATCTCTCGACGGCTGAACATGCTGTCATCAACGAAACCGTTGAAGGCGCTAAGCAGATGGGTAAGCCTTGGGCCGCCAAACTGTTGAACGCCGTGTTGCGTCGTTACCAGCGTGAAAAGGATAGTTTAGAAGCTGATATCCAGCAGACCGAGACTGGCCGCTGGAATCACCCTGAGTGGATAATCGCTAAACTCAAGCACAACTGGCCCGATCACTGGCAAAGCATAATGACCGAAAACGATCAGAGCCCACCGATGTGTCTGCGGGTCAATCGTTCGAAAAGCGATCGTGATTCATACCTTAAGATACTGAACAGTGCAGAAATCGAAGCAACCGCTGGATTGTTCTCAAGCGATGCCATCTACCTAACGTCGCCCTGCTCTGTGGATAAGCTGCCACACTTTGCAGAGGGGCACGTATCGGTTCAAGATGAAGCGGCACAATTGGCTGCAGAACTGCTGGGTGTAAAAGCGGGCGAACGCATACTCGATGCCTGTGCCGCACCCGGTGGAAAACTCTGCCACCTTCTTGAATTGGAAGATGATATTGAGATCGATGCGCTGGAGTTAGAGCCTCGACGAGTCGCGCGCATCGAAGAGAATTTAGAACGACTAGAACAGAGTGCGGGTGTCATTGTGGGTGATGCCGCACAGCGTGATTGGTGGAGCGGTGACGCTTACGATCGCATTCTGGTGGATGCGCCCTGTAGTGCTACCGGTGTCATTCGTCGTAATCCTGACATCAAAGTACTGCGTCGTAACGAAGATCTCCTGGGTCTTGCAACCACTCAACTTGAGATCCTTAATAACCTATGGGATATGCTCAAGCCTGGTGGTACATTGCTGTATGCAACCTGCTCAGTGTTCACACAAGAGAACGAGCGTGTTGTCGAACGATTTTTGAAAGAGCACTCGGATGCGAAAGAGTGCAAAATAGTCGCAGAATGGGGCATAGAGAGACCTGCCGGTCGGCAGCTGTTTCCACAAAATGGAGGCCATGATGGCTTCTACTACGCCCGCATCAAGCGAATAGAAGAGGCTTAAGCGTTACATGAACGTTGTTATTCTGGGTGCAGGACAGGTGGGTGGCTCTCTAGCAGAGCATCTCGCCAGTGAATCCAACGATATTACTGTCATTGATGTCGATGGCCCAAGACTCAGAGAACTTGCCGACCGCCTCGATATTCGTACGGTTGAAGGCCAAGCTTCACTGCCAACTATTCTGCATAGCGCTGGCGTAGAAGATGCCGACATGTTGATCGCAGTGACTAACTCAGATGAGATCAACATGGTTGCCTGCCAGGTCGCTTGGTCGCATTTTCGCGTACCAAAGTTGATTGCCCGAGTTCGTGACCAAGCTTACAACTATTCAGAAGGTAAGCTCTTCAATACGCAGAAAGAGAACAACGTTGCCGGCATCCCAATAGATGTTTTGATCAGCCCTGAGCACTTGGTGACACAACACATTGCTAGGATGATCCATCACCCAGGTGCCCTTCAGGTTCTCGATTTTGCCGATGGTGCAGCGCAATTGGTTGCTGTTAAGGCCTATTACGGTGGCCCACTGGTGGGTCGTGAGATCGCCCTACTTAGAGCGCATATGCCCAATGTCGACACTCGTGTGGCAGCCATTTTCAGACAGGACCGCCCTATTATTCCAACCGGTGACACGGTCATTGAGGCGGACGATGAGGTCTTCTTTATTGCCGCTGCTGGCGATATACGTTCGGTTATGGGCGAACTGCGCCGATTAGATAACCCTTATAAACGCATCATGATTGCCGGGGGTGGCAACATCGGATTCCGACTAGCCGAATCGATTGAGGATGACTTCCAGGTCAAACTGATTGAGCGAAGCCTAGATCGATGCAACCACTTGGCACGCGATCTAAACCGCACCATTGTTCTGCATGGCAGCGCTTCTGACTCTGAACTGCTTCTCGAAGAGAATATTGATGATGTCGATGTCTTCTGTGCCCTAACCAACGACGACGAAGCTAACATCATGGCGTCGATGCTGGCCAAACGTTTAGGCGCCAGAAAGGTGATGACGCTGATCAACAACCCGGCCTATGTTGACCTTGTCCAGGGTGGCGTTATCGACATTGCCATATCACCACAACAGACCACCATTGGTGCCCTACTAGCCCACGTTCGTCGCGGTGATGTGGCAGCGGTTCACTCTCTGCGCCGTGGTGCAGCAGAGGCGATTGAAGCGATCGCCCACGGTGACCCGTCAAGCTCTAAAGTAGTTGGGCGCGCCATTGAGGATATTGCGCTACCCGCAGGTGCGACCATCGGTGCCATTGTGAGAGACAACCAGGTATTGATTGCCCACGATGACGTCGTGGTTGAAGATGGCGACCACGTCATTCTGTTCCTTATCGATAACCGTCAAATTGGCGAGGTAGAGAAGCTCTTTACCGTCGGCCTAACCTTCTTCTGAGGCTCCCATGCACTTCAAAGTGATTCTCAGAATACTTGGCCTGCTGTTGATGATATTCAGCATCACTCAGCTTCCGCCAGCCCTCGTCTCGATGATCTACGACGATGGCAATATTCAAGCATTTGTTGGGGCTTTCTTCGTCACTCTGTGTACCGGTTTCTTAATCTGGCTCCCCTTCATGCGAGTCCGCCAAGACCTTAGAACACGCGACGGATTCTTAATTACCGTTCTATTCTGGACGGTACTGGGCTTCTTCGGTTCGTTACCTATCTACTTTTCGGCCGAAACAAACTTTACCTTTACCGACGCTCTGTTTGAGGCCGTTTCTGGTCTGACAACAACAGGGGCAACAGTGATTACTGGACTGGATACGCTTCCCAAGTCCCTGCTCTACTATCGACAGCAGCTGCAGTGGTTGGGTGGTATGGGTATCATCGTACTAGCCGTCGCGATACTGCCAATGCTGGGCATCGGTGGGATGCAGCTCTACCGCGCTGAAACACCTGGCCCGGTAAAAGATTCAAAGCTGACACCTAGAATCACCGAAACTGCCAAAGCGCTTTGGAACATCTACCTGACGCTGACGATTGCCTGCGCACTGGGCTACTGGGCGGCAGGAATGGAGCTGTTCGATGCGATTGGCCACAGTTTCTCTACTGTTGCCATTGGCGGGTTCTCAACACACGATGCCAGTATTGGATTCTATGACAGCGCACTGATCGAGATGATTTGTGTACTCTTTATGGTGCTTTCGGGGATCAACTTCGGCCTTCACTTTGCCGCTTGGAGACAGCACAGTGTCGCCCACTACTTCTCAGATCCAGAGTTCAAGTTCTACCTCTTCTCTCTGATCAGCCTGTCGCTGTTTACGCTGTTTGTGCTCGACTTTACTGGTACCTATGAATCGATTGAGGCGCTGCGCAAAGCGGTCTTTATGGTTGTCTCCATTGCAACGACGACCGGCTTTGCCGTCGCGGACTTTGCACACTGGCCCGCCATGCTGCCCTTCTTACTCTTCTTGGCAGCCTTTGCCGGGGGCTGTGCAGGATCGACCGGTGGTGGCATGAAACAGATACGTCTACTGCTGATTCTAAAACAGGGTTACCGTGAAATTGTGCGCCTGATTCACCCGAACGCAATCATGCCTGTGAAGCTGGGAAGACGTCCAATTTCGAACAAGGTGCTTGAAGCGGTTTGGGGGTTTTTCTCGGTCTACTTGATCGTCTTTGTGGTGATGCTGGTAGCTCTGCTAGCCACTGGACTGGATCAAGTAACGGCATGGTCAGCGGTCGGCGCTACGCTCAACAACCTAGGCCCAGGCCTTGGTGATGTTGCGGCACACTATGGTGATATACCGACTACCGCCAAATGGATTTTGGTCTTTGCGATGTTGCTAGGACGTCTTGAGGTGTTTACCTTATTAGTCCTACTAACACCGGCTTTCTGGCGCCGATAACCCTATTAAATGGATAGGGTTACGCCCCTCTTAAATTCTTAAGGAATGCTGTATAATTCTCGGCTAATTTTTTGCAAAAAATCCTAGCCGAGGACTTCTGTCGTGACCGACACTGTCAAACCTGATGTAAGCACCTTCCAAGGTCTTATCTTTGCCCTACAACAGTATTGGGCCGAGCAAGGCTGTGTAATTGTTCAGCCACTGGATATGGAAGTGGGTGCTGGTACTTTCCACCCGTCTACCACTCTGCGTGCTATCGGCCCAGAGAGCTGGAACTCAGCTTACGTTCAACCAAGCCGACGCCCAACCGATGGCCGTTACGGTGAGAACCCAAACCGTCTTCAACACTACTACCAATTTCAGGTTGTGATGAAGCCTCACCCAGACAACTTCCAAGAGCTCTACCTTGGTTCGCTTGAGCGTCTTGGCTTTGATCTTTTGACGCACGATGTACGCTTTGTAGAAGACAACTGGGAATCACCTACATTGGGTGCTTGGGGTCTTGGTTGGGAAGTCTGGCTGAACGGCATGGAAGTCACTCAGTTCACTTACTTCCAACAGGTTGGCGGTCTTGAGTGTTACCCGGTCACTGGCGAAATCACCTACGGTCTAGAGCGTCTAGCTATGTACGTTCAAGAGGTAGACAGTGTTTATGATCTCGTTTGGTCTAAGGCACCGGACGGTACCGTTGTAACCTACGGCGATGTCTTCCACCAAAACGAAGTCGAGCAGTCAACTTACAACTTTGAGTACGCTGATGTGCCACACCTATTCAGCAACTTTGAGCACTACGAAAAAGAGTGTCAAAAACTGCTGGATGTCGGCTTACCGCTACCGGCTTATGAACAGGTCATGAAGGCATCGCATACCTTCAACCTACTGGATGCGCGTCACGCGATCTCTGCGACTGAGCGTCAACGTTACATTCTTCGTGTTCGTACCTTAGCTCGCGGTGTTGCCGAAGCTTACTACAACAAGCGTAAAGAGCTTGGTTTCCCAATGGCAGAAGAGTCTATTCGCCAAGAGGTCCTAGCATCACTGGAGGGAGCCGAGTAATGAGTAATCAAGATTTTCTATTTGAACTGGGTACTGAAGAGCTACCACCGGGTGCACTTCTCTCTCTGTCAGACGCACTGGGTAAAAGCCTCACGGCTCAACTGAACGATGCTCAGCTTAACTTTTCATCTTTAGAGCTATTTGCTGCTCCACGTCGCTTGGCCGTATTGGTTAAAGAGCTAGACAGCCAACAGCCTGATCGTAACATTGAAAAACGCGGACCCTCTGCAAAAGCACCTGAACAAGCCGCTAAAGGTTTTGCTGGCAGCTGCGGTGTCTCTCTTGAAGACCTTGTCATTGAGAATACTGACAAGGGTGACTACTACGTCTACCGCGGTACTGAGGTTGGTAAACCTGCTGCAGAACTTCTACCAGGAATGCTTGAGACCGCTTTGAGCGGGCTGCCGATTCCTAAGCGTATGCGATGGGCGGCTAGCCGTACTGAGTTTGTCCGCCCTGTTAAATGGATCGTTGCGCTGCTGGGTGATGAGGTTCTACCTTGTACTCTACTTGAGGTCACTTCTGGCCGTAAATCACGTGGCCACCGCTTCCACTACCCACATGATATTGAGCTGATGACTGCAGGTGAATACGCTGCCACGCTTCGTAACACCGGTAAAGTTGTGGCTAGCTTCGCTGAGCGTCGTGAAATGGTTCGTGAACAAGTGCTAGCTGAAGCTGCTCGTATTGGCGGAACTGCTGATATCGATGAAGATCTTCTGGACGAAGTCTGTGCACTGAACGAATGGCCTGTTGCATTGGCTGGACGTTTTGAAGAGCGCTTCCTTGAGGTACCTGAGCAAGTCCTAATCCTTTCAATGAAAGAGAACCAGAAGTACTTCCACCTTGTCGATAGCAACAACAAGCTGATGCCGTACTTCATTACGATCTCAAACATTGAGTCTAAAGATCCTCAGCAGGTGATTGCAGGCAACGAGAAGGTGATTCGCCCTCGCCTAGCTGATGCTGCGTTCTTCTTTGAAACGGACAAGAAGGCGCCTCTTATTGATCGCCTAGAGAAGCTAAAGAGTGTCGTATTCCAAAACGAGCTTGGCACAGTCGCCGACAAAGCTGCTCGCATTGAAGCAACGGCCACTGCCATTGCCAAACTGATTGGCGGTAATGAAGCGTTTGCCGCTCGTGCTTCACAACTTGCTAAGTGTGACCTGCTAACAGATACCGTTTATGAGTTCACAGAGCTTCAGGGCCTTATGGGTTACCACTTCGCACTGCACGATGGTGAAGAGCAAGAAGTTGCACAGGCGATCTACGAGCAGTACATGCCAAAGTTTGCCGGTGACGATCTACCTGCCTCTAAAACGGGCATTGCTGTAGCCTTGGCAGATCGCTTGGACACACTAGTCGGTCTGTTTGCGATCAACCAGCCGCCTACAGGTTCTAAAGATCCATTTGCACTGCGTCGTGCAGCATTGGGCGTGCTTCGTATTATCGTTGAACATGAGTTAGATCTTGATCTTAAAGAGCTTCTTCAGACTGCAGCATCAAACTACCAAGCACTCCCTGCTTTGGACAGTGCTGCTGATAATGTCTTTGAATTCATGCTGGAACGCTTCCGTTTCTGGTTTGAAGAAGAGGGCATTAGCGCTGAGATCTACCTGTCGATCCACGGTCTTCGCCCAAGCAAACCATTAGACTTTGTGCGTCGTGCTCATGCTGTTGCGGCCTTTACACAACTTGAAGCGGCCTCAGCACTGATTGCTGGCAACAAGCGCGTTGGTAATATCCTTGCGAAACTAGATTCTACACCGTCTACCGCTATCAACGATGCACTGCTATCTGATGAGGCTGAAAAAGAGCTTGCTCAAGCACTCAAGGGTTTAAGCAGTTCAGTTGCATCAATGACAGGTGAAGGCGATTACCAGGGCGCTCTTCAAGCTCTAGCTGATCTTCGTCAGCCAATCGACCGCTTCTTCGAAGAGGTTCGTGTCATGGCAGATGACGCTGACGTTAAGCAAAACCGTCTTGCGATGCTGCAACAACTTAAAGAGCTATTTGGTGGAATCGCCGATATCTCCGAATTGGCTGGCTAAACTTAATTGGCCATCAAAAAACCCGAGCACTGCTCGGGTTTTTTATTTGTAAATATCTGCTTTTCTACTACTTTGCATAGTGTTGAATCAAACCACTGACTGCAAGGATGCAAGATGCAAAAAGTTAATCCCAAACTCACCGCCATCGCCTATTTCATTATTGGCCTTTTAGTGTTTTACACACTTTTCCTAGATAAACCCATAACCAATGAGGATGATCGAATTATCATTTTTAACCAGCACCCGAATGGTGAAGAGATCAAATATGCACTTGGTTTGAACAGTTATATTGGGTTCGAAATGATTCCATTTAATATGCTTAACAAGCCTCTCTCTGCGACACATCTCCACCGAAGCATTAATGAATTTGATAAATATGCGGTGTATTTTGGTGATGACACGGATGGAGCTCTAACAACCGGCTTCATTCTCAGCGTCAGTGATTGCCTTAGCAGCCCTTCTATTTATCACTCACTCGTCAATCAGATACCTATCTCTTTTACTGCCAGTTGTAACGATAAGCGGGCCGATCTTCAATTTGTCACACCGACCATCCCAAATGACAACCAGCTACTTTTAAACATGTTTGAAAGCCATACGTTCATCGACTATCAACCGAAGTCTAGTTCTGATTTTACTATTAGATTTTCAATGGACGGATTCACTCAAGCGATGCACAGTGAATTTAGCGACGATTGATTCAAATGTTTCACGTGAAACTTTTTATCAAATAAGATTGAAACTTAGAAATAGAAACAAGGAGTTTGTTTCACGTGAAACAAATTAAAAAGGCGCCTATAGGCGCCCTTTCTCTAAAATACTAAACATTAAACATCTAGGTTAGAGACATTCAGTGCGTTGGACTCGATAAAGTCACGACGAGGCTCAACCTCATCACCCATCAACGTGGTAAACAACTGATCAGCAGAGATAGCATCTTCGATCGTCACTTTAAGCATGCGGCGCGCATCAGGATCCATGGTTGTTTCCCAAAGCTGATCAGGGTTCATCTCGCCCAATCCTTTGTAGCGTTGAATGTTACTGCCGCGACGCGCAAGACCCATCAACCATTCAATGCCTTCGCCCAACTCTGTCACATCCATACGACGTTCGCCACGCTGAAGGTAAGCACCATCCGCTAACAGACCAGAAAGCTCTGCCCCAAGATCAACGATCAAGTCGTAATCTTTAGAGCGGAAGAAGTCAGCCTCAAAACGGAACGCATTCGTAATACCGTGAAGCAATACATTAACCACCGGCACATAAGAGCTGTGCTCTTGGTCGTACTCAACATCCACTGTGTAGACTTCTGAACCCGACGTAACAATAGAATCTAGCTTAGCTTGTAGCTCTTTAGCCCAACCCTCTACCGTCGCTTTATCACCCAGCGAATCGGCCGCCAAACGCGGGACATAGAGTGACTGCATCAAAGCCTGGCTTGGGTAGATTCGCGAGAGACGGTTGATCATTGCCATCACCTTACGGTAGCGACCAAATAGCGTCTCAAGCGCTGCACCAGTGATAGCAGGCGCATCTTCAGCAGGATAGAGTGAAGTACCTTCCAAAGCACCTTGAAGCAGGTACATATCCATCGCTTCATCATCTTTTAGGTACTGCTCTTGCTTGCCCTTCTTCACTTTGTACAGAGGCGGCTGAGCAATGTAGATGTAGCCACGTTCAATCAACTCTGGCATTTGACGGAAGAAGAAGGTCAATAGAAGGGTACGAATGTGAGATCCATCGACGTCCGCATCGGTCATGATAATGATGCTGTGGTAACGAAGTTTTTCAACGTTGAACTCATCTCGGCCAATACCACACCCTAGTGCAGTAATCAGAGTACCGACTTCAGCTGAAGTCAGCATCTTGTCAAAACGTGCTTTCTCGACGTTAAGAATCTTACCTTTAAGCGGAAGGATGGCTTGAGTTCGACGATCACGGCCCTGCTTAGCAGAACCACCCGCCGAGTCACCCTCCACCAAGTAGAGTTCAGAGAGTGCCGGATCTTTCTCTTGGCAGTCTGCCAATTTACCCGGTAGACCAGCGATATCCAACACACCTTTACGACGCGTCATCTCACGCGCTTTACGCGCGGCTTCACGGGCACGCGCCGCATCCATCATCTTCTGCACAACCGCTTTCGCTTCAGATGGGTTCTCTAGCAAGTAGTTATTGAAGTGCTCTGCCATCAACTGCTCGACTGCTGTCTTAACTTCAGACGAAACCAGCTTATCTTTGGTCTGTGAAGAGAATTTAGGATCTGGCACTTTAACAGAGATGATCGCCGTTAGACCTTCACGACTGTCATCACCACTGGTGCTGACATTGCCTTTTTTGTTTAACGACTCAGAATCTATGTAGCTGTTCAAACCACGCGTCAAGGAGGCGCGGAAGCCCGATAAGTGGGTACCACCATCACGCTGTGGGATGTTGTTGGCAAAACAGTGAATCGACTCTTGGAATGAGTCATTCCACTGTAGAGAGACCTCAACGCCAACACCATTTTCATGCATCGCATTGAAGTGGAAGATACTGTTAATAGGCGATTTGTTCTGGTTAAGGAAATCAACAAAGGCAGCTAGACCACCTTCGTATTCAAAGACTTCTTCACGGCCAGAGCGCTCATCTTTAAGACGAATACGAACGCCTGAGTTAAGGAATGAGAGTTCACGAAGGCGTTTAGCAAGAATGTCGTACTGGAACTCGATGTTGGTGAAGGTTTCAGGGCTAGGCCAGAAGCGCACGATCGTACCACTGGTATCCGTCTCACCGATCACTTTTAGAGGCTCTGCCGGTACACCGTGGTTGTAAACCTGCTCGTGAACCTGACCAGCACGACGAATGGTCAAACGCAGCTCAGTCGACAGGGCGTTTACCACCGACACACCAACACCGTGAAGACCACCTGAGACTTTATAGGTGTTGTCATCGAACTTACCACCGGCGTGGAGGACCGTCATGATAACCTCGGCCGCAGAGACACCCTCCTCTTCGTGGATATCCGTCGGAATGCCGCGACCATTATCGCTGACGGTAATACTCTCGTCAGCATGGATGGTTACGCCCACCTCACTACAGAAACCTGCGAGTGCCTCATCAATGCCGTTGTCGACCAGCTCGAACACCATGTGATGCAAACCACTACCGTCGTCGGTATCACCGATATACATCCCTGGGCGCTTGCGCACGGCATCAAGGCCTTTAAGAACCTTAATACTGGACGAATCGTAATCTTGGTTTGATTCACTCATAGATCTCTCCAAATGTCTGCTTTGCAGTTAACTGACCTGAATCGACGTTCAATAGGGCACCGTCAGTAGTTGCGCCCCATACCTCTAGCATTGAGCTTGGCTCAACACAGGTTACAAAACTTTGGCTGTTGCTCTGTTTCAAGAACGAGCAAAACGTTGCCAGGTGCTCTTTATCTAACTCAGCAGGGAGGTCATCGATCAAGTAGATACAGGAGTGACCTCGGGTAGCCTCGTAGAGCTGACCCTGCGCAAGTTTAAGTGCACTAACGACCAATTTCTTCTGGCCTCGTGATAAGTGCTCAGCGGCACTGCGACTTCCAACCTTGAATTTAAGGTCAGCACGCTGTGGCCCAAGGGAGGTAAATCCCTGACGCATATCACGTTCAAAACTCTCATTTAACAGAGTCTGTAGATCCTGATCTTTGTCCCAACCCGGGCTAAAACGTAGATCCGTAACGACCTCTCGAACCAACTGCTCAGCAATGCCTGTAAAGTGCGGTAAAAGGGCATCAACATAAGCGCTTCGAAGCTCTGTAAGTCGTTCTGCGTGAAGGATAAATTCTCTATCCCAAACCTCGCGTAACGACCGATCAATATTACCACGTTTTAGCAGTGAATTCCTTTGTTTTAACGCTCTTTGAAAGCCTCTCCAGACGGAAATAAACCCCGTAGAATGGTGAAATCCACCCCAATCGATAAATTGTCGTCTAACAGACGGTGAACCGTCTAAAAGTGTGAAACTTTCAGAGTCGATCACCTGCATCGGGACTAAGCCAGCAAGGGCCGTTAAGTCGATCTCTTCACCTCTGAAACGGGCACGCACATCGCCCTGCTGGGTTCGTTCAACACCTAGACCACCGGAATCAGATTCACCCTCAATCTTCGCAAAACAGGTCAGTTGTTGTTGGCCCTCAGAGATGACATATCGGCTCTGGTGCGTTCTGAATGAGCGGGCCACAGACAAGAAGTGAAGACCTTCCAGAATACTGGTTTTGCCGCTGCCGTTTTGACCGTGAATGATGTTGATATCCGCTGACGCATCAAAGGCCAGGGATTGAATGGATCGAAGATTAGAGAATTGTAGTCGCTTGATGCGCATAAACAGAAAAGGCCGCCCTAGGGACGGCCTCTATTGAAGCGTTAATTACATGCGCATTGGCATGATGACGTAGGTTGAGTTTGGATCATCGAAGCCTTGAATCAGCGCACTGCTGTTTGCATCAGCTAAGGTGAAACGAACCACATCGGAACCAAGAATAGAGAGTACATCGAGCAGATAGTTAACGTTGAAACCGATATCGATCGAAGGACCTTCGTACTCAACAGCTACAGTCTCTTCTGCCTCTTCCTGCTCTGGGTTATTTGCCGTCACTTTAAGGTAGCCATCGCTGAGCGTCAGACGCACACCTCGATATTTCTCGTTCGATAGAATCGCAATACGCTGGAATACCTGACGCAGCTCTTGGCGATCACCAAGAACGACCTTGTCACCGTTTTTAGGGATCACTCGTTGGTAGTCAGGGAACTTGCCATCAACCAGCTTCGACGTGAAGGTGTAGTCACCGACATTGGCACGAATGTGTGATGCACCAATAACCAGTGTAACCGGTGAGTCACCACCTTGGAGTAATCGAGCTAGCTCAAGAATACCTTTACGAGGCACGATGATCTGATGCGCACCACCCGCTGGCACATCCGCTGCAGAAGCCGAAGTAGCCAGACGGTGACCATCGGTCGCAACCGAACGAAGTGAGTCTTCACTTACTTCCAGTAGCATGCCATTTAGGTAATAACGGACATCCTGTTGCGCCATAGAGAAGCCTGTCTTTTCGATCAACTGACGCAGTTCTGACTGTGGCAAGCTTAACTCGAAGGCTTGTGGGCTATCTTCAACATTCGGGAATTCAGACGCCGCCAAGGTTGTTAGTGAGAACTTAGAACGACCCGACTTGATGATCATCTTCTGACCGCTCAACTCCATCTCGATACGAGCGTCATCAGAGAGCGATTTACAGATATCCATCAGCTTGCGTGCTGGAACGGTCACTGAACCTGGTTGTGCCGGCTCTTGAAGCTGCACGCGCCCTACCAACTCGACTTCGAGATCGGTACCGGTTAGTGAGAGTTGATCACCCTCAGCCACCATCAGAATGTTCGAGAGCACAGGCAGTGTCTGTCTGCGTTCAACCACGCCGGCAACAAGCTGTAGTGGTTTAATCAAAGCCTCACGAGTGATGACGAATCTCATGCGTATTCCTATCTCAGTCTGTCAGTTAGGTCGTCAAATGACGAAGCAGGTTTTTGTAATCTTCTGCGATCTCAGCATTGCTGTCACGCAACTCTTTAATTTTTCGTGTCGCGTGCAAGACCGTGGTGTGATCTCGACCGCCAAATGCGTTGCCTATCTCTGGTAGGCTGTGGTTAGTAAGCTCCTTAGACAAAGACATAGCAACTTGTCTTGGACGAGCGACTGAGCGACTGCGGCGTTTTGAGTGAAGATCGGCTACACGGATCTTATAGTACTCAGACACCACTCGCTGAATGTTATCAATACTAACCTGTTTGTCCTGTAATGCCAGTAGATCCTTCAGCGACTCTTTGACAAAGGTCGTGGTGATCGGACTACCAGTGAAGTGAGCGTTCGCTATAACTCGCTTCAAAGCACCTTCTAACTCTCGGACATTACTACGAATCTTCTGTGCAAGGAAGAAGGCGGCATCATCTGGAAGCTTAATTCGCGCTTCGTGCGCCTTTTTCATAAGAATAGCGACGCGCGTCTCAAGTTCTGGCGGCTCAATAGCCACGGTTAGACCCCAACCAAAACGAGACTTCAAGCGCTCTTCCATGCCACCGATCTCTTTAGGATAGCGATCACTGGTCAAGATCATCTGCTGGCCACCTTCAAGTAGCGCATTAAAGGTGTGGAAGAACTCCTCTTGCGAGCGATCCTTGTTGGCAAAGAACTGAATGTCATCGATCAACAGTGCATCGACCGAGCGGTAGTAGCGCTTAAAGTCATTAATCGCATTCAGCTGAAGTGCTTTAACCATATCGGCTACGAAGCGCTCTGAGTGCAGGTAGACAATCTTAGCGTTGGGATTACGCTTAAGCATTTCTGCACCCACAGCATGCATCAAGTGAGTTTTACCTAAGCCGACACCACCATAAATAAAGAGTGGGTTGTAACCACCACCCGGGTTATCGGCCACCTGTTGAGCCGCAGCAGAGGCTAGCTGGTTTGATTTACCTTGAACAAAGGATTCGAACGTAAAGCTGGGGTTTAAACTGGTCTGATGGCGCAAACCACCCTCGACCTGCACCGTTCGCTCCATCACCTCTGGCTGAACCTCAAGCTCAGGCTGAATAATATCAGTAGAGGGGGCAACAATAGAGGTCGACGTGAATTCAGCTTGGGACTCTTGAGCCTCAACACGCATCGGCTTTGCTCGAGCCACTTCTGGTCGAGTACGAGTGACGGGTGAGGCAACGGACCCTGCTATGCTTATTTCGATAAGTGGCGCAGATTCACCACTCAAGCGTTCAACGACATCTTGAAAGCGGGTAACGAACTTATCCGCGACCCAATCCTTTACGAAACGGTTTGGGGCCAGTAGAACAATGTGCGACTCGGTCTCTAGATCCAAACGCAATGGGCGAACCCAAGTGTTGTACTGCTGTGACGGCAGTTCATCTTTTAGCGTTTCTAGGCATTGTTGCCATAGATCTTGAAACATTTGTTGAGTCCCAGTGGGTTTTTAGAAGTATGGTTGAATCTTATCCCCAATGGGTGCAATTATCCACAGAATTTTCAGATAAATAGCGGCAAGGTTTTTAAATCAATAGGTTACAAGCCCTCACAACCTTTGACCTATATCCGACTTTTTCCAGAACTTAACAACTAAATGACAGCTTTTTCATAAGTTATAAACAGACTTATTCACAAAAAACTGACAATCAACGTAAAAACAGGCACAAAAAAGGCTGCCGAAGCAGCCTTTTCAACGTAGATAGTATTACTCAGCCCATGGGTCAGACGCGTCAGCGCCCCATGGGTCGTCACCACCACCCATACCATCGATAGTGATCTCTATCGTATCCAGATCAACATCCAAAGGTGCATCAAGATTGTAGGTCACTATCTCTGGGAAGATGATGATCAACGCCAGTGATGTCAGCATAATCAGGATGAATGGAATAGCCCCTCGGTAGATCTCCATGGTCTTCATGCCATGTACCAAACGACCGGTAATCTCATCCTTGTAATCGCTCTTTGGAGCCACACTTCGCAGGTAGAAGAGTGCAAAGCCAAAGGGAGGTGTTAAGAACGACATCGACATGTTCAATCCAACCACGACGAGGAACCACACCATGTTGATGTCCATGTTTGCCGCAACCGGGCCAATTAGTGGCATCAAGATGAATGCTATCTCGAAGAAGTCGATAAAGAAGCCGAGTACGAATACCAATAAGCTGACAAATAGAACAAAGCCAAGCTCACCACCAGGGATAAAGCTAAACAGGTGCTCAATCCATAGGTCACCGTTTACTGCTCGGAAGGATAGAGCAAAGATAGATGAACCAACCAAAATAAACATGACGAAGGTCGACAGTTTGGCCGTTGAGTCCAGAGCCCCTTTGATAACCTCCAGCGTCAGACGACGACGGATGATCGAGAGCAATAGAGCCCCCACAGCACCCATTGCCCCCCCCTCGGTCGGTGTTGCCCAACCAACGAAGATGGTTCCCAATACCAAGAAGATCAAAATGATCGGTGGCAGCATCGCGGTCAGAACCGACACCATCAGCTTGGTGCCCTGAAGAGTACGCGCCTCTGCTGGCAGTGGTGGAACCATCGCCGGTTTGAAGATCGACAATGCGAACATGTATAGAAGTAAGAAGCTCACAACCATTGCCGCCGGTAGCATAGCACCCATGTAAGCATCTTTAACTGACAGTGAAAGCACATCGGCCAGTACGATCAACACCAGTGAAGGTGGGATGATCTGTGCCAGCGAGCCGGCACTGGTCAGAAGACCCGCCGCTGTCGGGTAGTGATAACGGTATCGCATCATAACCGGCAAGGAGATAAGGCCCATTGAAATCACCGATGCTGCCACAACACCCGTCGTTGCCGCGAGGAGCGCACCGACAAGAATGACAGCATAACCAAGACCACCCGGTACTCGCCCAAACAACTGCCCTGCCGATTCAAGCAAGTCCTCTGCCATGCCTGAGCGTTGCAGGATAATCCCCATGAAGGTGAAGAACGGAATCGCCAGCAAAGTGTCGTTCTGCATAATGCCGTAGATACGTTCAGGTATTGCCTGAAGCAGCACCCAATCCAATAGACCAAGCTCATGACCAATGATCGCAAACAGAATGCCGTTAGCTGCCAAACTAAACGCAACTGGGAAGCCCGATAGAAGGAAGATGATCAGAGTGCCGAACATAATCGGCGCGATGTTATCCGCTAGAAATTCCATTTACGCCGTCTCCTGCTCGTCGTCCATGTTTACGTGACCACCTTTACTCAGCGGATCTTCGATATAGCCTTTTAGAAAAGCCCAGCGCTTAATCAATTCGCTGAATGCTTGAATGAATAACAAACCAAAACCGAGAGGAATCATTGCACGCACTGGCCAACGCAGCAGGCCACCCGCATTTTGACTCACCTCTTGGTTAGCATAGGTCTCTAAAAGATTGGGAATGGATTGTAGGCAGATGTAGAGGCTGACCGGCATCACACAGAAGAGCAGACCAATAACGTCAATCCAGTTGCGGGCTCTTGGTGAGATGCGCTGACTCACCACATCGATGCGTACGTGCTCATTTAGTTTAAGCACATAGCCCGCTGCCGCCGTAAACACAGCAGCGTACAGGTACCACTGCAACTCCAGCATTGCATTAGACGCGATACTGAACAGATAACGAGTTGTTGCGTTACCTGCACTGACCAATACCGCTGCAAGAATTAACCATTTAATGTAGTTGCCAACCCAGCCATTGATTGCATCAATGCCCGCTGAGAATTTCAGTAAAGCTTTCATTCCTTAAACACGCTCTCTGATCTATTTGTCATAACCTCGCAGTGTGACCGGTTTTCAAGTGTGGTACAAGAAGAGGTTGCAACTGGTCATACCAGAACAAACGATAGATATAGACTTAAGTCTTAATTTCAGATCGAAAAGCCTATTAAATGGCCATGTTTGAGCCATCAAAGAGAAATTTAAGGGTTAACTGGTCCTACCAGATCACCTGATTAGTTAGACCAAAGTAGCAGGTTGATTCAGGCAAATAATTAATACTCTTGCATGGTGGCTGGTTATAGCTAGTATTAGCTGTGTCCTAACTAACAATAAACGCCGAAAAGGCAAACACAAGGAAATATCATGAAACGTAGAGATCTGTTTAAAGGTGCTGTACTAGCAGCAGCCGTTTCAGCAGCAACTGCAGCTTCAGCTGCTGAGCTTCCAGAACTTAACTGGCGCCTACAGTCGGCTGTACCTCCAGGTATCGGCTTCTACATGGGCGGTGTCTACTTCGCTGAAGAAGTAGAGAAGATGACCAACGGTAAATTCAAGATTCGTGTATTCCCTGCGGGCGAAATCGTAGGCACTATGCAGATCTTTGACGCAGTATCAGACGGTACGATCGAAGCAGGTCACACAGCGTCATACTACTACTTCGGTAAAAACCCAGCATTCGCTCTAGATACAACCGTTCCTTTCGGCCTTAACTACCGTCAGTTCCAAGCTTGGTACAACTTCGGTGGTGGCGGCGAAATGATCAAAGAGCTTTTCGCTAAATCGAACATCGTTCCATTCCCATCAGGTAACACGGGTGTACAGATGGGTGGTTGGTACAACAAAGAAGTTAAATCACTAGACGATCTTCAGGGTCTAAAGATGCGTATCGGTGGTATGGGCGGTAAGATCATCGAGAAGCTAGGCGTTGTGCCTCAGTCTATCCCGGGTGGCGATATCTTCCCATCACTAGAGAAAGGCACTATCGATGCAGCTGAATGGGTTGGTCCATTCGATGACATGAAGATGGGCTTCAACAAGGTTGCTAAGTACTACTACACTCCAGGTTGGTGGGAAGCGGCTCCAAACCTTTCTGTCTACATCAACAAAGAGAAGTTCGACGCTCTACCAGTTGAGTACCAGAACATTGTTGCAGCAGCAGCTGAGCGTGCAAACGTTAAGACAACTGCCTTCTACGATGCGAAGAACCCAGAAGCACTTAAGACTATCCTAGCGGGTGGTACTAAGATGAAGGTCTTCCCGAAAGACGTAATGGATGCTGCTTGGGAAGCTGCACAGGAAACTTACAAAGAGCTTTCTGCTGAACACCCAGACTTCAAACGCATCTACGACAGCATGGCTGCGTTCCAGAAAGACCAGAACCAGTGGATGTCTGTTTCAGAAGGTCCTCTAGACGGGTACATGCAGCGTAAAATGCGCTAATAGCTCGTTTAGCTGATAAAAAACCAGCTCTCGGGCTGGTTTTTTTATGGATAGCAAACAAAAGGTTTGCAACTGCTTAGCGATTTCTATAGAATTCCGCGTCTCGATTTTTAGGCAGATGTCCATACAACATCTGTGACGTATAAATGACTTGTAAGTAGGACAAGGCAATGAAAAGAACATTTCAACCAAGCGTACTAAAGCGTAAGCGCAACCACGGTTTCCGTGCTCGTATGGCTACTAAAAACGGTCGTAAAGTGCTTGCTCGTCGTCGTTCACGCGGCCGCGCTAGCTTGTCTGCATAATTAAGCGGACTTGCTGAATGCCAAATGGCTGAGTTCGAATACCCTCGCCAGTTAAGACTTTTAACTGGCGGTGATTTCAAAAGGGTATTCGACAAAGCCGATTTTAAGGTCAGTGATACTCATCTACTGATTCTTGCCCGCCACTCCCAATCTGATCATCCCCGCATCGGATTCGTTTTTTCCAAAAAAAATATTCGCAGAGCCGTGAATCGAAACCGCGTTCGTCGTATCATTCGCGAGTCTTTTCGTTTTAATCAGCATCAGCTCCCTAATGTCGACATTGTTGTTTTATCTCGACGTGGAATTGATGAGCTAGAAAACGAGCAATTACATGCGCTCATAGCGAAAAGTTGGAAACGTTTAAACAAGCAGGCTTTAAAAGCTCAAACCTCAAATAAAGGTAATGGTTAATTCGCCATGGATATACAGCGAGTCATTCTACTCGGCGCACTCGGTCTAATCTCATACATGCTGGTTCTCCAGTGGAATGCTGATTACAACACTCCCGTCGCAGCACAACAAACTCAAACTGAATCAGTTTCAGCGTACCAGCCAGCCGCAGGTAACGACCTGCCAAGCGCAGCGCCAGCAGCTGAAGCTGATCTACCCACCGCAGGTGCAGCAACGTCCACACTGGCTGCAGCAACAGGTGATCTGGTCAGTGTAACCACTGATAAGTTCGGCATTCTGATCGATCCACGCGGTGGTGACATCATTGAAGTCAAACTGCTTGATCATAAAGCGACGTTGGAAGGCGAAGATCCCTTGGTTCTGCTTGAGCAGAACGCTAACCGTACCTATGTTGCTCAATCAGGTTTAGTTGGCCCTAACGGCCCAGATGCCTCTAAAGAGGGTCGTCCACTCTACTCTGTCGCTGAAGCTAGCTACGACATGGGCAGTGCCGACACACTGGCTGTAGATCTGAACCTAGTCGATAACGGCGTAGCCATTACCAAGCGATTCACGTTCACACGCGGTAGCAACGCCATTGCGATGGACTACCTGATTGCCAACAACAGTGACTCAAACTGGCAAGCGACTCTGTTCGGTCAACTTAAGCGTGATCGCAGTGCTGATCCTTCAGAAACAACCGATATGGGTATGCAGTCTTACCTAGGCCCTGTGTTCTCAACTCAAGAGAACAACTACAACAAAGTCAGCTTCGATGATATCGACGACGATGGCCGTTACAGCGAGAAGAGCCAAGACGGTTGGGTTGCAATGATTCAGCACTACTTCATGAGTGCTTGGATCCCTAATCCAGGTCAAGAGTACACCTACCAGGCCCGTCAGCTTAACGGTAACTACATTGCTGGTTTCTTAGCACCCTCTGCTGTTGTTGCTCCAGGCCAGACAGGCCAGATCTCGGCAACTCTGTATGCGGGTCCTAAAGATACTGATCAGCTGGAGAAGATCGCTCCGAACCTAGATCTTACGATCGACTTCGGTATTCTCTTCTTCATCGCTTCACCGATCTACATGGTTCTTAAGTGGCTCTACTCGATCGTTGGTAACTACGGTCTTGCCATCATCTGTGTCACGATTTTGGTGAAAGCTGCCCTATTCCACTTGAACGCTAAAGCGTTCAAATCGATGGCAAAAATGCGCAAGTTCGGTCCAGAGATGGCTCGTCTTAAAGAGCTCTACGGTGATGATCGTCAGAAGATGTCTCAGGAGATGATGAAGCTCTACTCGAAAGAGAAGATCAACCCTCTCGGTGGCTGTCTTCCTATCGTTGCTCAGATGCCGATCTTCATCGCACTTTACTGGGTATTGATGGAAGCGGTTGAAATCCGTCACGCGCCGTTCATTGGTTACATCCAAGACCTGTCGCAGATGGACCCTTACTTCATCATGCCTATCTTGATGGGTGCGACCATGTTCATTCAGCAGCTGTTGAACCCAACGCCTCCAGATCCAATGCAGGCGAAGATCATGAAGATGCTTCCAATCGTCTTCACCTTCTTCTTCCTATGGTTCCCAGCGGGTCTGGTTCTATACTGGTTGGTGAACAACGTCCTATCAATTGCACAGCAGTATGTAATCAACAAACAGATCGAAGCGGGTGATTCTAAATAAGCAACTTGCAGCTTAAATCCCCACGCGACACACTAGGGCTCTTCGGAGCCCTTTTTATTGATTGGAGAAAGACTTCAGATGATCAGCAGCAGTAAAGATACGATCGTTGCACAAGCAACCGCCACTGGCCAAGGGGGCGTCGGGATTGTTCGTCTTTCAGGGCCTAAGTCTGCTGAAATTTTAGAGGCATTTATCGGGTTTAAAGCCAAACCCCGTTACGCTCACTACACCCCTTTTCATGAAACTGATCAACAGATCGACGAAGGCATCGCCCTGCTTTTTCCTGGACCCAATAGCTTCACCGGTGAAGATGTTGCCGAACTTCAATGTCATGGTGGTCCCGTTGTCATCGATCTCATCATTCGCCGCGCCATTGAGCTAGGTGCTCGCATGGCTAGACCAGGTGAATTCTCAGAACGAGCATTTTTAAACGATAAGCTCGATCTCACTCAAGCTGAAGCCATTGCTGATCTGATTGAAAGCTCTTCAGAACAGGCAGCTCGCTGTGCGTTAAAATCACTGCAAGGCGCTTTTTCGCGTGAAGTTGATCAATTGGTCGATCAGCTAACCAACCTGCGCATCTATGTAGAAGCAGCCATCGACTTCCCTGATGAAGAGATCGACTTTTTAAGCGACGGCAAAGTGCGTGGTGATCTGGTCAACATTATTGAGCAACTCAATCAGGTTCAGAGCCAAGCGCAGCAAGGCAGTTTAATGAGAGAGGGTATGACTGTCGTGATTGCTGGCCGTCCTAATGCCGGAAAATCGAGTCTGCTCAATGCGCTATCGGGGCGTGATTCAGCAATTGTCACCGACATTGAGGGGACAACACGAGATGTCTTGAGAGAGCAGATACACATTGATGGCATGCCACTGCACATTATCGACACCGCTGGCTTACGTGATGCACCTGATCGAGTCGAACAGATCGGTATTGATCGCGCTTGGCAGGAGATCAAAACGGCTGATCGTATCTTAATGCTCGTGGATGCTAGCCACTCAGAGACAACGGATCCACAAACGCTGTGGCCTGAGATGGTCGAAAAACTCAACGGTGATCTGAGCCATGTCACCTTAGTTCGCAATAAAATCGACCTAACAGACGAGAGTACTAGTCTTGAACAACAGGGTGAAAACACACTGATTAGACTCTCAGCCAAAGATGAGCAAGGCATTGATCTGCTTCGGGAGCATCTAAAGTCCATTATGGGCTATCAAGGCAATGCTGAAGGCGCTTTTATGGCGCGTAGACGCCATATGGAGGCTCTAGAACAAGCACAGGAGCTATTAAACACCGGTCTTTGGCAGTTAGATACCCAAGGTGCTGGTGAACTTCTGGCGGAAGATCTGAGGCAGACACAGCAGGTGTTAGGTGAAATAACCGGTAAAGTTTCAGCGGATGACCTGCTTGGAAAGATTTTCGGCTCTTTCTGTATCGGTAAATAGTTTTCCACAATCCAAAAATAGAGTTACTCACAGATAAAAGGCGAATGCTGAGCATCTGTTGTGGATATATTCAATAGTTATCCAAAGAATAGCTCACAAAACGCGGTAATAATTCTTCGATTGTGGAAAAACTGTCAGCCTAACCCCGAGTAATTGGACGATTAAACTGTGAATAAAATAAATTGTGTATAACTAGCCTACTTATACACAACTCACACACAACAAATGTTCAAGCTATTCGCGCTTTATAAGCGGGTTATAATTTCTACAAACTACTGTTTTTATTGATTTTTAATCAGTTAATAACAGAAATCAGCCTACTTAAATAATATTAAAAATAATAAACTCTCTTTATATATTTATTTTATTTTTTATTTATCTACTCTCACTCTACAAACAGCAGGTTGGCTATTTTTTAACCATTTCTTCAATGGCAATCCCTAGGTATAATCCGCGCCATATTTCTGTCTAGGTTTGAAAAGGCAGCTAAGAGGTAGAGAGTGGATTATCCAGATCGTTATGACGTGTTGATTATTGGTGGCGGTCACGCTGGCACTGAAGCGGCATTAGCATCAGCACGTAAAGGGGCTAAAACCCTGCTATTGACTCACAATATTGAGACACTGGGTCAAATGTCATGTAACCCGGCCATCGGTGGTATTGGTAAGAGTCATCTTGTTAAAGAGATTGATGCACTGGATGGTGCGATGGCTCGTGCTACCGATAAGGGCGGTATTCAGTTTAGAACGCTTAATGCACGCAAAGGTCCCGCTGTGCGTGCCACACGTGCACAAGCGGATCGTATTCTTTACAAAGCAGCCATCCGTTCTATTCTTGAAAACCAACCTAACCTCGATATCTTTCAGCAGGCGGTCGATGATCTCATCGTAGAAAATGATGAAGTTCGCGGTGCTGTGACCCAAGCTGGCATTCGTTTCTTTGCAAACAGCGTTGTCTTAACAGCAGGTACCTTCCTTGGCGGTTTGATTCACATTGGTATGCAAAATTATCAGGGTGGTCGTGCCGGTGATCCGCCTTCATTACGACTCGCAGAGCGTTTACGTGAGTATCCTCTTCGCGTTGACCGTCTCAAAACGGGTACACCGCCACGAATTGACGCACGCAGTGTCGATTTCTCAGTGATGCAAGAACAACCTGGTGATACACCAACGCCTATCATGTCGTTTATGGGCCAGGCGAGTGACCAACCAGAACAGATCAGTTGTTACATCACGCATACCAATGAGCGGACACACGAGATTATTCGAAATAACCTTGATCGCTCGCCGATGTACTCTGGGATTATTGAAGGGATAGGACCGCGTTACTGCCCTTCCATTGAAGATAAGATTCACCGCTTTGCGGACAAAGACTCCCACCAGGTTTTCGTTGAGCCGGAAGGGTTAACCACGCACGAGCTCTACCCAAATGGTGTCTCAACCAGTTTGCCATTTGATGTGCAGCTTGAGGTCATCCGTTCAATGCGCGGTTTTGAAAACGCTCATATCACACGTCCGGGTTATGCCATCGAATACGATTATTTCAATCCTCAGGATTTGAAACACACACTTGAGACCAAAGTGATCTCTGGTCTCTACTTTGCCGGTCAAATCAATGGCACAACAGGCTACGAAGAGGCGGGCGCACAAGGGTTGTTGGCCGGTATGAATGCCGCTGCTCGTGCACTGGATCAGGATCAGTGGTATCCGCGTCGTGACGAAGCCTACATCGGTGTCTTGGTTGATGATTTGATTACGCATGGCACATCAGAGCCCTACCGTATGTTCACCTCCCGTGCTGAATACCGTTTGGTGTTGCGAGAAGATAATGCGGATATTCGTTTGACCGAGATCGGCCGCAAACTGGGTGTGGTTGGTGATGATCGCTGGACCGCCTTCTCGACTAAACGCGATCAGATTGATTGTGAAATGGCACGACTCTCATCGACTTGGATTCAACCAAAGTCAGCAGAAGCGGCTGCATTGGAACCCAAGCTGAGTTCACCCTTGGCACGTGAGTACAACCTTGCTGATCTGGTAAAACGTCCTGAACTTAGTTATGCCGATATCAAATCCATTAAACCTTCTGAGGTTGAGATTGAGGCGTCGGCTGAAGAGCAGATTGAGATCTCGATCAAGTACGCCGGTTATATTGATCGTCAGAAGCAAGAGATTGATCAGATGCGTCGTCAAGAGAATACCTCTTTGCCTGAGGACTTCGATTACGATGCCGTTGGCGGTCTCTCTAACGAATTAAAATCTAAACTAGAGCATGTCCGTCCGGTGACCATTGCTCAGGCCTCAAGAATTCAGGGCATGACGCCAGCGGCTATCTCGCTGTTATTGGTTCATTTGAAGAAACTTCAGCTTCAAGCTAAGGCGGCCAGTTAATGGATTACAATCCAAAAAACGATTTAGAGTCAGGTCTTAGTCGGTTAAATCTCTCTCTATCTGAATTTCAGGTTGAGCAGCTATTGGCCTACTTAGCCTTGTTACAGAAATGGAACAAAGCCTACAATCTGACGGCGATCCGCGATCCAAAACAGATGCTGATAAAACATATTTTGGACAGTATCGCGATTGCGCCCTACGTAGAAAAAACCGACCTTATCGACGTCGGTAGCGGTGCAGGGTTACCTGGAATTCCAATGGCCATTCTTAATCCTGATATGCCGGTTGTCACTCTGGACAGCAACGGTAAAAAAACTCGTTTTCAGCATCAGGTAAAAGTTGAGTTGAATCTATCGAATTTAGAGGTGGTTCATGGTCGGGTTGAGGCGTTTGCCGGTCGTACTTTCCAACAAGTTACCTCTAGGGCCTTTGCTTCTATCGAAGATATGGTAACGTTAAGCGCTGAGCTATTAGCCGATCAGGGTCTGTTTCTTGCGATGAAAGGCCGTTATCCTGATCAGGAGTTGGCAGATCTGCCAAATCAGTACCATTTAATCGAGAGTTACCCCCTTCAAGTGCCCGGTCTTGATGAAGAGCGACACCTGTTGAAAATTGGGAGAGTGTAAGTTGGCCAAGATTTTAACGGTCACCAATCAGAAAGGTGGAGTCGGTAAAACCACCACCAGCGTGAACTTAGCGGCATCACTAGCTGCTATGCATAAGCGCGTTCTGCTCATCGATCTGGATCCTCAGGGTAATGCGACCATGGGCTCTGGTGTCGACAAGCATGATCTTACTCTCTCGGTCTATGAGCTTTTAACCGATCAAGCGAGCGCCAAAGAGTCGATCATCACCAATTTAGAAGTGGGTTACGACGTGTTAGGTGCCAATGGCGACCTAACGGCGGCTGAAGTTGAACTTCTGCAGATGACACGTAGAGAGTTTCGTCTGAAGATGGCGCTCGATGCTGTGGCTGACCAATACGATTTTATTCTGATCGATAATCCACCTTCTCTGAGTTTGCTAACGGTGAATGCACTGGCCAGCTCTGACGGGGTTATTATCCCTATGCAGTGTGAATACTATGCCCTCGAAGGGATCAGTGCATTGGTGGGCACCATCGATAAGATTCATGAACGTCTTAACCCTCGACTGAAGATTGAGGGTATTTTGCGCACCATGTTCGATCCACGCATGAGTTTGACCAAAGATGTCTCTGATCATCTCCTAGAGTATTTTGGTGATCAGGTTTACCGTACAGTCATTCCACGTAATGTCCGTTTAGCAGAGGCCCCCAGCCACGGTCTACCGGCGATCATGTACGATAAAAATTCTCGAGGTGCGATTGCATACCTGGCACTGGCGGGTGAACTGGTTCGCCGTACCGATAAAGAGCAAACCCAAGCGGTTTCTTAAGGAGTTGAAATGAGCACTAAACGTCGTGGATTGGGTCGTGGTTTAGACGCCCTACTTTCCGGTTCTGCAGCGACTGTCGCGAACGACCAATCGAGTGACTCTACGCAACTCACTGAACTGGCGGTTGAGCGCCTAAGTCGTGGTCGTTACCAACCGCGCCGTGATATGGAGCCTCAAGCGCTTGAAGAGCTAGCCGCTTCGATTAAAGCGCAAGGCATTATGCAGCCGATTGTGGTACGACCTATCGGTGGTGATAATTTTGAAATCATCGCGGGTGAGCGTCGCTGGCGTGCAGCCCAGATGGCTGGTTTAGAGCGTGTGCCTGTTGTCATTCGAGATGTTCCTGATGAAGCGGCCATTGCGATGGCACTCATCGAAAACATTCAACGTGAAAACCTAAACCCGATCGAAGAGGCCATAGCCCTGCAGCGCCTTCAGCAGGAGTTTGAACTGTCACAGCAAGAGGTGGCTGATGCCGTTGGAAAATCGCGCACCGCCGTTGCCAACCTTCTGCGTCTTCTTAACCTGACCGACGAAGTCAAACGTATGTTAGAGCATGGAGACCTTGAGATGGGTCATGCGCGTGCTCTACTGCCTCTCACGGAAGCGTTACAGATCGATGCCGGTCGAGAGGTTGTGGCTAAAGGCCTATCGGTTCGTCAGACTGAGTTATTGGTGCGCACTTTGCAAAATCCAACGGAGCCTAAAGCGAAGCCAGAGCTTACCAGCAAGCATGAGCGTATCGTTGAAGATCTGACTCGACTGCTATCTACCAAAGTGACGCTGAGCGAAAACGCAAAGGGTCAGGGTAAGATTGTGATCAGCTACAATGATGCTAAAGAGCTAAAAGCGATCGTTAAACAACTTCGCGATTAAAGCGAACAAGACCTTAGTCATAGTTAGACTACTCTGTGCTTGATGCTTATTCCCTTTTCACCTACAATTGCGCCCGCATTAGCTGGGATAAACGCACTACTTTTGGGCAAAGATGATGAATCCAAACCTCATTGGTAAGCGTTCTGATAGGGCGAAAGCTCGATATTTCACCGTTTTGAAATATCAGTCAGGCATCCTGTTAGTGCTAAGTGCAGTCGCTGTATTTATTGATTTTGTAGCAGCGTACTCAATGCTGATAGGTGGTTTAATCTACTTGATTCCTAACGCCTATTTCGCAAACAAGCACTTTAACAAGCAGACACAGGGGTCTGCACAAGGGACACTCGCAGAGTTGTATGCGAGTCAAATATGGAAAATGGCATTGATGGCCATCAGTTTTTCACTGGCGTTTGTGCTGGTAAAACCCATCAGTGTTTTTTCCTTATTTGCGATGTTGATTCTGCTTCAGGTCAGTAATCTGATCATGCAGTTCGGCGTTAAAACGGATTCTTAACCTTCGATAAAGAGAGAAACTGAGAATGGCATCTGGAACAGTTACCTCCTCAGAGTATATTGCTCACCACTTAACCAACCTTACCTTTGGTAACCACCCTGTTAACGGTCTTGGCTTTGCGCACAGTGCGCAAGAAGCTGCTGAGATGGGCTTCTGGGCGATCAACGTAGACACAATGTTCTGGTCGATTGCTCTTGGTCTAGCGTTCGTGTGGTTCTTCCGTAAGGTGGCTAAAAGTGCGACAAGTGATGTACCTGGCGGCGCTCAAAACTTTGTAGAAACCATCATCGAGTTCATCGATGACAACGTGAAGAGTATCTTCCACTACAAAAATGCACTCATCGCTCCATTGGCGTTGACCATCTTTGTATGGATCTTCCTAATGAACACCATGGACTTGGTTCCCGTTGACTGGATTCCATTCCTAGCAGCAGAGATGGGTATCCACTTCATGAAAGTGGTTCCAACGACTGACGTAAACGCGACCGCGGGTATGGCGTTGAGCGTCTTTGCACTTATTCTTTACTACAGCATCAAGCAGAAAGGTCTTGGCGGGTTCCTAGCAGAGCTTAGCTTCCAGCCTTTAGGCAAATGGTTGCTGCCATTCAACCTCTTCCTAGAAGTGGTTGGTCTACTGGCTAAGCCAGTATCATTGGCACTACGTCTTTTCGGTAACATGTACGCAGGTGAGATGATCTTCATCCTGATTGCACTGCTGCCGTTCTGGGCTCAATGGATCCTGTCGGTTCCATGGGCAATTTTCCACATTCTAGTTATTACGCTTCAGGCGTTTATCTTCATGGTCCTAACAATCGTCTACTTGGCGATGGCCCACGAAGATCACTAAGCGGAATAACAAGAGTTTACTAACTGTAATAACCTTAAATTAACTAAATCGGAGAAAAACGATGGAAATGGCATTGCTGTACATTGCTGGTGCACTGATGATGGGTCTAGGCGCTGTAGGCGCTGCGGTCGGTATCGGCGTTCTAGGTGGCAAATTCCTTGAAGGTGCTGCTCGTCAGCCAGAACTGATCCCACTACTACGTACTCAGTTCTTCATCGTAATGGGTCTTGTCGACGCTGTTCCTATGATCGGTGTTGGTCTTGGTCTATACGTACTGTTCGCTGTTGCTGGCTAACAAGTAGTTTTTTAACTAGATACCCCATGGGTTTCACTACTTTTAATCAGACAACCGCGAGGATAATGGCGTGAATATCAATCTCACCATCATTGGTCAGGCTATCGCGTTCTTCATCTTCGTCGTATTTTGTATGAAATACGTATGGCCACCACTAACAAGTGCACTGGCTGAGCGTAAGAAGAAGATTGCAGATGGTCTTGATGCGGCAGAACGCGCTGAGCGCGATCTGAAGCTAGCTCAAGAGAAAGCGACAGATAATCTGCGCGAATCTAAAGAGCAAGCAGCTGCCATCATTGAACAGGCCAACAAGCGGGCTAACCAGATTGTTGACGAAGCTAAAGAGCAAGCGCGCGAAGAAGCTAATCGCGTTAAAGCTGCTGCTGAAGCGGAAATCGAACAAGAGATCAACCAAGCGAAGGAAGCTCTTCGTGCACAGGTTGCAGCACTAGCACTAGCTGGCGCTGAAAAAATTCTGGAAGCCTCTGTTGACGAGAAAGCACACGCACAGTTAGTTGAAAAACTAGCTGCGGAGCTTTAAGCGAGGTTTACGATGGCTGAACTCAATACAGTCGCTCGGCCCTACACAAAAGCTGCATTTGAATATGCAGCTAGCAAGGGCAGCCTCGATCAGTGGGCTAACATGCTGTCAATCGCTGCCTCTTGTGTAGCGGATGCGACAGTAGCCCAGGTGCTGGCAAACCCAGCCCTAACGTCTGAGCAGAAAGCTGGGACGCTGAATGGCCTTTTAGAAGGCGACATCGACCAAGCGGGCCAAAACTTTATGGCTCTATTGGCAGAAAATCAGCGCTTGGCTCTGTTGCCAGAGATCGCTGCACAGTTCAAAAAGCTGAAGTCAGCTCAGGAAGCTTCAATTGAAGTGGATCTGACAACTGCCTTCGATCTTGCTGATGAACAGCAGCAGAAATTGGCTAAGGCGCTTAGCACCAAGTTGGGTCGTGAAGTAGCAGTCACTGCACAGGTAGACAAGTCTATCCTAGGCGGTGTAATTGTTCGTACAGACGACCTTGTGATCGACGGTTCGGTTCGTGCTCGACTTGCGAAACTGGCCGAAGCGATGAATTCCTGAGAATGAGGAATAGAAATGCAGCAACTGAATCCATCTGAGATCAGCGAGATTCTCAAGAAGCGCATCGAGTCACTTGATGTGTCTTCAGAAGCCCGTAACGAGGGCACAATCGTTAGCGTATCCGATGGTATCATCCTGATCCACGGTCTAGCTGACGTAATGTACGGCGAAATGATCGAGTTCCCTGGTGGCGTCTACGGTATGGCGCTTAACCTTGAGCGTGACTCTGTCGGTGCCGTAGTTCTTGGTGATTACCAAGGTCTTAAAGAAGGCATGACGGCTAAATGTACTGGCCGTATCCTTGAAGTACCAGTAGGTCCTGAGCTACTTGGTCGCGTTGTAGACGCACTAGGTAACCCAATCGACGGTAAAGGTGCTATCGACGCAAAAATCACAGACGCAGTAGAGAAGGTAGCGCCAGGCGTTATCGCTCGTCAGTCTGTTGACCAGCCAGTTCAGACTGGTCTGAAAGCGATCGATGCAATGGTACCAATCGGCCGTGGTCAGCGTGAGTTGATCATCGGTGACCGTCAGATCGGTAAGTCGGCAATTGCGATCGACGCGATCATCAACCAGAAAGGTACTGGTATCAAATGTATCTACGTAGCAGTGGGCCAGAAACAGTCTACTATCGCTAACGTAGTACGTAAGCTTGAAGAGCACGGCGCAATGGATCACACGATCGTTGTAGCAGCGGGTGCAGCAGATCCTGCAGCAATGCAGTTCCTAGCTCCATACGCAGGCTGTGCAATGGGTGAGTACTTCCGTGACCGCGGTGAAGACGCACTGATTATCTACGATGACCTAACTAAACAAGCTTGGGCTTACCGTCAGATTTCACTTCTTCTTCGTCGTCCACCAGGTCGTGAAGCATACCCAGGTGACGTATTCTACCTACACTCACGCCTACTAGAGCGTGCAGCGCGTGTTAACGCTGACTACGTAGAAGAGTTCACTAAAGGTGAAGTTAAAGGACAAACAGGTTCATTGACTGCTCTACCTGTAATCGAGACTCAGGGTGGCGACGTTTCGGCGTTCGTACCAACCAACGTTATCTCGATCACAGACGGTCAGATCTTCCTTGAAACTGGTATGTTTAACTCAGGTATTCGTCCTGCGATCAACGCAGGTCTGTCAGTATCACGTGTAGGTGGTGCGGCTCAGACTAAAGTCATCAAGAAATTGGGTGGCGGTGTACGTCTAGCACTTGCACAGTACCGTGAATTGGCAGCGTTCTCGCAGTTTGCTTCAGACCTTGACGAAGCGACTCGTGCACAACTAGAGCACGGTCAGCGCGTTACAGAACTGATGAAGCAGAAGCAGTACTCTCCAATGTCTGTCGCTGAGATGGGCTTGAGCTTGTACGCTGCGAACGAAGGCTTCCTGAGCGACGTAGAATTGAACAAAATCGGTGCATTCGAAGCTGCATTGGTTGCATACTTCAACTCGGAGCATGCTGACCTGATGGCTAAAGTGAATGAATCAGGCGATTACAATGACGAAATCGCTGCTGGATTCAAAGCTGGCATCGAGAAGTTCAAATCTACCCAGACTTGGTAAGCGCTCGAGTTATGAGCAGAACGGCTGAACAGACTCTGTTCAGCCGATACTAAGTCAAGGAATAGAGGCGGATTTATGGCAGTCGGAAAAGAGATTAAGACGCAGATCGCGAGTATCGGTAGCACACGTAAGATTACCAGCGCCATGGAAATGGTTGCTGCATCTAAGATGCGCCGTGCCCAAGATCGCATGGAGTCTTCTCGTCCATACGCACGCAGTATCCGTGGTGTGATTCAGCACTTAGCGAAAGCTAACCCTGAATACAAACACCTTTACATGCAGAACAACGACCTGAAACGAGTAGGTTTCATTGTTGTCGGTTCTGATCGCGGACTCTGTGGTGGCCTGAACGTTAACTTGTTCAAGGCTGCTATTGGCAAAATGAAGGAGTTCAATTCACAGAATGTCGAGATCGATTTCTGTGCAATTGGTGGTAAAGCAGTTAGCTTCTTCCGTAACTACGGCGGTAACGTTAAGGCAGCAACAAGCGGCCTAGGCGATGCACCAGAGTTGGAAGCGCTAATCGGTTCAGTAAAAGTGATGCTTGATAGCTTCAACGAAGGCAAACTTGACCGTCTATACGTGGTATCGAACGAGTTCGTTAACACCATGACGCAAAAGCCGACTATTGAACAGCTTCTGCCCCTTCAGGCTGAAGAAGACGACGACACTCTCAACCACCACTGGGATTACATCTACGAGCCAGATGCTCGTGATCTACTAACAGGTCTTTTGACTCGTTACGTTGAATCAATGGTGTACCAAGCAGTTGTTGAGAATAACGCCTGTGAACAGGCAGCGCGTATGTTGGCAATGAAGAATGCAACCGACAACGCCGGCAACCTAATCGACGAGCTTCAGTTGATCTACAACAAAGCGCGTCAGGCAGCGATTACACAGGAAATTTCTGAAATCGTAAGTGGTGCTGCTGCTGTTTAAAGCAGTTAACAGGCTAATAAGTTAAGAGGATCCGAACATGAGTAGCGGACGTATTGTTCAGATTATCGGTGCAGTCGTTGACGTGGAATTCCCACGTGAAGATGTACCGAAGGTTTATGACGCACTAAACGTCACTAAAACCAACCTGACACTAGAAGTTCAGCAACAGCTGGGTGACGGTGTCGTACGTACTATCGCAATGGGTCAGACTGAAGGTGCAAGCCGTGGTCTGGACGTTGTAAACACTGGTGCTCCAGTATCTGTACCTGTAGGTACAGCGACCCTAGGTCGTATCATGGACGTACTAGGTAACCCAATCGATGAGTGTGGCCCGATCGGTGAAGAGGAGCGTTACCCAATTCACCGTAAAGCACCTTCTTACGCAGACCAAGCAGCGACTAACGAACTGCTTGAGACAGGCATCAAGGTAATCGACCTTGTTTGTCCTTTCGCTAAGGGTGGTAAGATCGGTCTGTTCGGTGGTGCCGGTGTAGGTAAAACCGTAAACATGATGGAGTTGATCAACAACATCGCAACTCAGCACTCTGGTCTATCTGTATTCGCAGGTGTAGGTGAGCGTACTCGTGAGGGTAACGACTTCTACCACGAAATGCAGGAAGCAGGCGTAGTAAACGTTGAGCAGTTCGACAAGTCGAAAGTAGCGATGGTTTACGGTCAGATGAACGAGCCACCAGGTAACCGTCTACGTGTAGCGTTGACTGGTCTTACAATGGCTGAGAAGTTCCGTGACGAAGGTCGTGACGTACTTCTATTCGTCGACAACATCTACCGTTACACACTTGCGGGTACTGAGGTATCAGCACTGCTAGGTCGTATGCCTTCAGCAGTAGGTTACCAGCCAACTCTTGCAGAAGAGATGGGTGTACTTCAGGAGCGTATCACGTCGACTAAGACTGGTTCGATCACTTCTATCCAAGCGGTATACGTACCAGCGGATGACTTGACTGACCCATCACCAGCGACAACCTTCTCGCACCTTGACGCAACAGTCGTACTGTCTCGTCAGATCGCAGAGCTAGGTATCTACCCTGCGGTAGACCCACTAGACTCTACTTCTCGTCAGCTTGATCCGCTAGTAATCGGTTCTGAGCACTACGAGACTGCACGTGAAGTGCAGGGTGTCCTACAGCGCTACAAAGAGCTTAAAGACATCATCGCGATCCTAGGTATGGACGAACTTTCTGAAGAAGATAAGCAGACGGTAGCACGCGCTCGTAAGATCCAGCGTTTCCTATCTCAGCCATTCTTCGTAGCAGAAGTCTTCACTGGTGCACCAGGTAAATATGTCTCTCTTAAAGACACTATCAGTGGCTTTAAAGGCATCCTGAACGGTGAATACGACTCTCTACCAGAGCAGGCGTTCTACATGGTTGGCGGCATCGACGAAGCAGTCGAAAAAGCCAAAGGCATGTAATCCCTTAAGCGGAACCTGAAGAGGTAATTGAAATGGCTATGACTGTTCATTGTGACATCGTAAGTGCTGAGGAAGAGATCTTCTCTGGCCTTATCGAATTCGTCTCTGTGAGAGGTAGCCTGGGTGAGCTGGGTATCTACCCAGGTCACACTCCGCTTTTGTCGGAAATCAAACCAGGCCCTGTCGAGCTTCGCAAGCAGGGCGGTGAAGAGGATATCTTCTACGTATCTGGTGGCTTCCTAGAGGTACAACCACACAAGATTACTGTGTTGGCTGATACTGCACTTCGTGCGGGTGACCTTGATGAAGCAACCGCTGTAGAAGCACAGAAGCATGCTGAACAAGCAATGGCTGACAAGCAGGGTGAGTTCGAATACTCACGTGCTGCGACTCAGCTTGCTGAAGCAGCTGCACAGCTTCGTACCCTCGATGCAATTCGCCGCAAACTCGGCAAATAAGATCTACACGATCAAAAAAGGCAGCTTCGGCTGCCTTTTTTTGTGCTTTGAAAAAGCACCGTGTCTGACCTTTAGTCTGACACGACTCAGGAGTTACGCTACAGTCTCTGGTAGACGCTGACAAAGCCGATGACAGGCTGAAAGCCTGTCACGGTCACTCCGTAGCTGGTTTAGTACACAGTGACAGGCATTCAGCCTGTCATCTGCACTCATAAGCTACCTCTCATCTGAACTAAAACACATACGCTGGCGTACACAACGACACCTGCTTTATTTTTCAGAGGTTTAGATGTCACAAAAGCTAGCACACGCCGGCCTGTCAGAAGAGGCGATTTCGCGAGTCATTGAGATGGCTTGGGAAGATCGCACACCCTTTGAAGCGATTGAGGGGTTGTACAGCTTGTCAGAGCCACAAGTGATCAAGTTGATGCAGCGTGAGATGAAGCCCAGTTCGTTTCGTATGTGGCGTGAACGGGTCTCTGGTCGCAACACTAAACATCTTAAAAAGCGTCCAGAGGGGATTGATCGCGGCTACTGCTCTCGCCAGTACAAGATGGTCAGTAAGCCTAAGCGCTAAAGCAGGCGCCAGAGTGTATCAAATATGATCTTCTGCGCGGCCGCTACTTCACTTGAATCGATAACCACCGCAGTTGGGTAGTTATCAGACGCTAAAGAGATGATGGCAATTTTTGGTGGATAGATCGCTATATAAGCGGCGTCTACTGGTCCCTCTGTTTTGATCCATTTACGTTCTGATAGATCAGCACTTTCACCCCCATCCCCAATCGCGATAACCCGTACCTTGATCTTTCGAGCAACACGCTGTGCTGTGAAGTTCGGGAAGGGACGGTAGAGATGCTTTCGAATCGGTTTTGATGAGAAGACAGAGTAGATCGGTTCAGGGTTTGAGCTAACACTGTTAAGGATATCTCTGAGTACCTGCTCAATCCCCTCGTCACCCTCATACCACTGAACATTGGCTGCGCTAAAATCAGGCGAGAGTTGATGCAGCTCGGGTATGACACGACGCTTTAACTCTTCAACAGCGAGATCTAAGCGTTTACGGCGTTCTTCAGCCAGTTCTACCAACACTTCAGGCTCACGTGCTGTGAAGATGCGGCGCTTACCTTTTGGCAGATAGCTGACCACACCTAACGCCTGCATCTGCTTCAGTGCTTCATAGGTTGTGCCGCGATTGACCCCTGCACGCTCAGCAATGGTACGAATCGAACTGGGGCCAAGCGCTAGCAGGGCCTTGTAGATTGAGACGTCACGGTCGCTAAGACCGATCTCTAAAAACAGCGAATTATCCATATTTGTCAATTTTTTTATGACATTTAACCTTGCAGCAGTGTGCGCTTAGGTTAAAGTATCGTCAAGTGGATAAATTTTGTTTTTGGAAACACCCGTTAATGTCGATAGATGTAGTCATTCTTGCGGCCGGTCAAGGCAGCCGTATGAAATCTAAACTCCCTAAAGTCCTTCACCCTTTGGCAGGAAAATCGCTGGTAAAGCACGTCATTGATCAAGCGAGTCAGTTAAACAACAGCGCGATGCATATTGTGGTTGGCCATGGTGCGGATCAGGTTAAAGAGGCGTTGTCCGATCTATCTTGCCAATTTTATACACAGGCTGAGCAGCTAGGCACGGGCCATGCCGTTGCACAGGCCTCAGCGGGTCTTCGTGCAGGCGGTGTTACGCTAGTGCTTTACGGCGATGTGCCATTAACGCCGGCGAGTGTGCTAGAGCAGATGGTACAGGTCGCTCAAACGGGTAAAGTGTCGCTTCTGACTGTTAACCTAGACGATCCGACGGGATACGGCCGTATTCTTCGAAGTGCGGTTAACGATGTTGTGGGTATAGTGGAACAGAAGGATGCCAATGAAGAGCAATTGGCGATCACTGAAGTGAACACTGGCATTATGGCGATGCCAACCGATCATCTAAACGAATGGTTGCCGCAACTCTCTTCCGATAACGCACAGGGTGAGTACTACCTAACTGATTTGATCGCAATGGCGGCGGAGTCGGGTGTAACGGTTCAGGCACTTCATCCTACATCTGAGTTCGAAGTACAGGGTGTGAATAATCGTCGACAACTCGCTGAATTAGAGCGTTGGTATCAACTTCAGCAGGCCAATGCTGCGATGGATGCTGGTGTTACCTTGGCGGATCCAGCTCGATTCGATGTGCGAGGGCAACTGACGGTAGGGCAAGATAGCCACATTGACGTTAACTTCGTTGCAGAAGGCGAGGTACGCATTGGCTCAAACGTTTTGATTGGGCCCAATTGCAGCGTTAAAAATTCGATTATCGGTGACGGTGTAGAGATTCTTGCGAACACCCACATTGATGGTGCTGTTATTGCCGATGCTTGTCAGTTGGGCCCCTTTGCTCGTATCCGTCCTGGCTCACAACTTGCTGCTGGAGTTAAAGTCGGCAACTTTGTTGAGACGAAGAAAGCTCTGGTTGGTCAAGGGTCTAAATTGAACCATCTCTCTTACATTGGCGATGCACAGATCGGTGAAGAGGTAAATGTTGGTGCCGGCACCATTACCTGTAATTACGACGGTGTGAACAAATCCCTGACCGAGATTGGTGATCGCGCATTTATTGGGTCAAACAGCTCATTGGTTGCACCCGTGCAAGTGGGAGCAGGAGCAACCATCGGTGCAGGCTCCACCATTACCAGTAAAGTGGAAGAGGATCAGCTCTCCGTTGCACGTGGTAAGCAGAGAAATATTTCGGGCTGGAAACGCCCAATAAAGAAAGGTTAATCGTTATGTGCGGTATTGTAGGTGCAGTCTCTGAACGCCAGGTCAGCGGTATTCTATTAGAGGGTCTTAGTCGATTGGAGTATCGCGGCTATGACTCAGCGGGCATGGCCATTCATGATGGTCAATCTGTGAATCGTCTACGCCGTATTGGCAAAGTACAGGCTCTTAAGGATGCTCAAGAAGCGTCACCGATCACAGGTACACTTGGCATTGCGCATACGCGTTGGGCCACTCATGGTGTGCCTGCAGAGCACAACGCTCACCCGCACATGTCAGGAGATAGTGTTGCTGTTGTTCATAACGGTATCATCGAAAATTTCGAAGAGCTAAAAGCTGAATTGCTTGCTGATGGTTTTCAATTCTCATCTGAGACTGATACAGAAGTAATCGCTCACTTACTTGCTAAGCTTCTTAAATCAGAAGATTCACTTCTTGCAGCGTTGCCAAAAGTCATCGCCCGTCTTGAGGGTGCATTCGCCTTGGGCGTGGTACACAAGGATCTACCAGACCAGCTCTATACCGCACGCAAAGGCAGTCCGCTGGTTGTTGGTGTTGGCATTGGCGAAAACTTTATCGCATCCGATCAGCTTGCACTGCTTCCTGTTACAGACCGTTTCATGTTTCTTGAAGATGGCGATATTGGCTGCCTGACTCGTGATGAGATTCGTGTTTGGGATGCGACAGGTCAATCGGTTGAGAGAGCAGTGTCGCGTTACGAGCACTCAGCAAGTGCAGCTGAAAAAGGCGAATTTAAGCACTTTATGATGAAAGAGATCTATGAGCAGCCGACTGTAATGGCGGATGTGCTTGAAGGTCGTTTAACCGGAGATCGTCTTCTTGAGCAGTGCTTTGGTGCAGAGGCTGCAGAACTGTTTGATAACACTAAGCAGGTTTTAATTCTTGCCTGTGGTACTAGCTATCATGCCGGTATGGTGGCGCGTTACTGGATCGAAGAATTAGCTAATTTGCCATGTTCGGTAGAGGTGGCATCTGAGTTTCGTTACCGCAAAGCCGTTGTTCCAGAGGGAACTCTGCTTCTGACTATTTCACAATCCGGTGAGACCGCTGACACCTTGGCCGCATTGCGTGATATTCAATCTCGAGTGGCGGGCTCATTAGCTATCTGTAACGTTCCAGGTAGCTCGCTGGTCCGTGAATCACAGCTCTCTCTGATGACTCAAGCGGGTCCAGAGATTGGTGTTGCTTCTACTAAAGCGTTCACATCACAACTTGTTGCTTTGATGCTGACAACGGTCGCGCTGGCCCGCCGACAGGGGCTAACCGATGAGAAAGAGGCCTATATCATCCACTCACTGCGCCAACTACCTAGCTTACTTGAGCAAGTGATTGGCTTGGATGATCAGATTCAGAAGATGTCAGAAGCGTTTGCTGAGAAGCACCACTCGCTCTTCCTAGGTCGAGGCGCGCTCTATCCAGTTGCAATGGAAGGCGCACTTAAGCTCAAAGAGATCTCTTACATTCATGCTGAAGCCTACCCTGCCGGTGAGCTAAAGCATGGTCCACTGGCTCTGGTCGACAAAGAGATGCCGGTCATTGCCGTTGCCCCGCGTAACGACATGCTGGATAAGCTGAAAGCGAATCTTCAAGAAGTTCGAGCGCGTGGCGGTGAGCTATTTGTCTTCGCGGAAGAAGGTACTATCCAAGAGGAAGAGGGTATTCATGTCATTGAACTGCCCGTTGTCGATTTCTGGTTAGAACCGCTGGTTTACACCATTCCTCTTCAGCTACTCTCTTATCATGTAGCTGTTCTAAAAGGCACCGATGTCGACCAACCCCGCAACCTTGCGAAATCAGTAACCGTAGAGTAGCAAACTACCTTGGGGCTAACCGCCCCATGGCAATCAAACCACCCACAACGATGATGGCGCCGCCAAGTAGCGTCATCAGTGTGGGTACCTCGCCCAGTAGAATTAATGCAGCCAGAGTGGCAAAGAGTAGCAGCGTGTAGTTAAACGGCTGCAGGGTGCTCGCATCTGCATAGTCCATCGCTTTAATGTAAAAAAGCTGGGAGCCAATATTCATAATGGCTAATGCGATTAGCAGTGCACTCTGCTCTGTCGATGGCTGAATCCACTGAAACAGGCCAAATGGCAGCGCCAGCACCAAACCTACTAGCCCCATGTAGAGGGTGTGTGTTTTGAATCCATCTCTGCCACTCAGGTATTTGGTTAGAATCGAGAAACTGGCTAATGCAATGGCGCCACTCAGCGGCATCAGTAACTCGATCGAGATACCGGCACTGCTCGGCTGAATGATAATCATCGCACCGGTAAGACCGATCAAAACCGCTATCACCCTTCTTCTCGTCAGTTCCTCTTTCAGGATAAATCGCGCCATAACCAACGTAATCAGGGGAAAAAGCGCGACGATCGCGTGTACCTTTGCCACCAACATCAGCGTGAATGACAGGTTAATAAAGATTATCTCGGTAATCGACAGCGCCGCACGACCCAGCTGCAGCATCGGCTGTGCCGATTTAAGTCCCACAACAGATTGCCGCAACCCTCCGGCAAGCATGACGGCAAACAGGGTAAAAAACAGGTATCGCACCAGTAACAACTGACTTAGGGGCAAACCCCCTACTAGCAGGTGTTTAGTGATGATGTCCTGAATAGCAAACGACAACATGGACGCTAAACAGAACAGAATACCGATGGTTGATGGTTGCATGATGGGCTTTGATACCTAGGGGATAATCTACTGAAGAGTTATAGCAAATCACCCCCTTGCCTGTCTTGAGTTAACGATACTATTAACTCATTAGCAGTGCTGCATTTCCCCCTGAAGCGGTGGTGTCTTCGCAAATATGTTGCTCTTTACGGTGGTAAACCGAGTGCCCTTTAGACTTGAGAAGTGGAATGATCGCCCCCTCCCTTTGACTGAGAGTAATACGAATCTGCTTACATAACGCTTCGTGAGCGCTAACAGATACGCCTGCCAAGTCTGCAAGCTCAGTTAACAGTCCTGGATCCAGATCGCCGGCCAAACAGATAATGGGTAGATCTTTCATGATGTCACTGTCAGGAATCTTTTTGGTTAGCAGTAGCGTTGGGTTGCCGGTTGATGCACTTGCAATGGCTTGCTGCCAAGCTTGCTCGTCGCCAGCGACTAACCAATAACCTCTAGCTGATGTGAATAGCTGATTATCTTCACCCGTAACACTAGGGCATTGTGTTAGAAGTTCACGAGCAAGAGGTTTAAATTGAGATCGCAGAGTCTGCCATGCTGATTGCACCTGTTCTGCTGATAGCAGGTCTAAGGGGTTAGGTTGATACTGACTCTCAATTGTCTCCGGTTGTGTTAGATTGACGAGATAGTTTGGCCCACCCGCTTTAGGTCCGGTCCCTGACATACCTTCCCCGCCAAAAGGCTGAGACTCGACGATAGCCCCAATCTGGTTGCGGTTGATGTAGCAGTTCCCCACGTTGAGTTCAGCACAGAGCCGCTCAGTTCTGTTCTGTATGCGTGAATGCATTGCGAAGGTTAGGCCATATCCACGCGCGTTAATATCGTTGACCACATCATCAAGTTGATCCGCATTGTATGGAGCAATATGTAAAATCGGGCCAAAGCGCTCGAAGTCCAAATCATGGATACCATCAACTTCAAGCAAGGTTGGTGTAACAAAATGACCGTCGAGCTCTTGAGTTTTAGTTTGATACACAATTCTTGAGCGTTGTTCTTCAATATAAGTATTCAACGCTTGCGCAGCTGTAGCATCAATAACAGGACCCACATCGCACTTCAGTTCGCTTGGATCGCCCACCTTTAACAGCGCCATGGCGCCGGTGATCATCTCGAGGATCTGCGGGTAAACCTCTCGCTGGACGTAGAGCATACGCAGCGCTGAACAGCGCTGGCCGGCGCTCTGGAAGGCTGATGCCATAACCGCTTTAACCACTTGTTCTGGTAGCGCAGATGCATCGGCAATCATCGCATTCAGGCCGCCAGTTTCAGCGACCAGCAGAGTATCTGGCGCAGCGTTATGCGCAAGTGCCTTCTCAATACGTTTCGCTGTGGCTGTCGAGCCGGTAAAGATCACTGCGTTCACGTCTGGGTGTGAGACCAGTGCATTACCCTGTTGTGCGCCTGTGCCGAACACAAGTTGTACTAGGTCAGTTGGCATGCCCGCTTCTTTCCAGAGTTCTATCGCTTTGCGAGCGACTAAACTGGTCTGTTCGGCCGGTTTAGCCAACACCGCATTGCCGGCACCAACAGAAGCCGCAATTTGACCGGTAAAGATCGCCAGCGGGAAGTTCCAAGGTGAGATGCAGACAGCCACACCTCGTGCCTCAGTTTGTTGATCAAGTCCGTCGCTCTCATCGGCGTAATAACGCAGAAAGTCGACCGCTTCACGAATTTCATTGATTGCATCAGCAAGAGTCTTTCCTGCTTCTCTGGCCAGTAGAGCGAGTAACTCAGGAGTGTCGCGTTCATAAAGATCTGCGATCTGTCGCAAGAGTTTTCCTTTGAGTGGCTTGTCTGCCCAAGCCGTTTGGGCAACCTTGGCCTGATTGAACAGCTGATCGACTGAGCTCAGATCAGTCGTTTGATAGTGCCCCAATAGCTCTTGCGAGTAAGGCTCTACAACAGGGACGTCACCTGTCTCGCCCCAAATTGTCTGCATAAAGAGTGAGCGGCTTGCTAAAAGCGCATCGACTTCTGCCTGTTCGCCAAGGTCAAAACCGCGAGAGTTACTCCTATCAGTGAATATTGCGCTGCCGGGTGTTACCGCTTGCTCGATGAGTTTCTGATGCACCGGACTCGCAACGACCTGCTGTGGCGGGATAGCCTCGTCAGCAAGCTGGCTAACAAATGAGGAGTTGGCTCCATTTTCAAGCAGACGACGCACTAGGTAGGCGAGTAGATCTTTATGCGTTCCCACGGGCGCATAGATACGACAACCTGTCTGGTGCTTCTCCAAGAGCTCTTGATGCAGCGCCTCTCCCATGCCATGAAGACGTTGCATTTCGAATGCAATGCCGGCCTCTTTGGCCCAGTTGAGTACACAGGCTGCTGTCTGGGCATTGTGAGTAGCAAATTGTGGGTAGATGCGGTCGCCGTAACGCACCAGTTTGCGCGCACAGGCGAGGTAGCTGACATCGGTGTGATGCTTTGCGGTGAACACCGGGAAATGGTCCAGCCCTTGCTCCTGCGCAAGTTTGATTTCGGTATCCCAGTAGGCACCTTTAACCAAACGCACCATCAGTTTGCGATTGCTCTGATCTGCCCAAGCGTAGAGTTGATCCAGTACCGAATAAGCTTTGCGGTTGTAAGCTTGCACAACAATACCCAGACCATCCCAACCGGAAAGCTCAGGCGCTTCAATCAGGTTGCGAATGATATCGAGCGATATCTCAAGGCGTGCGCACTCTTCAGCATCAATATTGAGGCCAATATTGTGCTCCTTAGCAAGTGAGCAGAGTGACAGCATGCGCTCACTTAATTGGGTAACTGCCTCGTCCTCATTGAATAGCTCGTAACGCGGATGCAGCGCCGACAACTTTACTGAGATGCCTGGATTCTTTTCGATCTGGGTTGATTTCGACTGCTCGATCAGTGCTAGCAGGGCGTTGCGGTATGAATTGAAATAGCGATCGGCGTCGGCCTGAGTATAAGCCGCCTCACCCAGCATATCGTAAGAGAAAGTGTAACCTTGGAACTCAAGTTTGCCGGCGCGCTCTTGGGCGCTTTTAATGCTTTCACCTAGGACGAAGGCACGACCCATCAGCCGCATACCTGCACCCACTCCGATTCGCATCGCGGCGAGTATTGCGCTGCGAAGGGGTTTCATCTTGAGGCTAGCGCTGCCCAGTTGCAGTCCCATGCTGGCGCCGCGAACAAGTGCACTGGTCTGCGCCGTTTTAACGGACCAGTCGCGGTTAGCGAGCTTATCAATAATCAGTTCGTTAGCCGTCTGTTTGTCCGGTACGCGTTGGTAGGCCTCAGCCAAAGTCATCAACGATAGTCCCTCTTGCGTGTCTAAAGGATAAGCACGAAGGAATTGCTCAAGGATAGACGGCTTAAAATTGTTACGAATCGCAGTGACTAGGTTGCTCGCCACTGTCTGGAGGTCAGGCGTGACCCACTGCAGAAGTTGCTCTTTCTCGATGAGCTGTTGCAGTTGATCTAATTCTGATTGGTCGCAATAGGGTATCTGGATGTGTGTGTTTTGAGCGTTCATGTTTAGCCCCTCTAAATTGATAATGCAATTATAGATTTAGACTTATAGGGCTTCTGTCTATTTTTATAGGTATATATAGACTTTAAAACTTATTATTTGCTTTAATTTAGATAACTAATAGTTAAATAATTTTATTGGTAGGCGATATGACTAATGTGTCTTTAGATAATTATGATTTGGCGATATTAAAAACCTTAGAGCAAAACGGGCGGATAACGGTCACTGAGTTGGCTGATAGAGTGGGATTATCTAAAACCCCCTGCCAAATTCGAATGAAGCGGCTAGAAAGCAATGGAGTGATACGTGGCTATACCGTAATCATGGATTACGGACTGCTCGATACTAATCATATTGCCTTTGTGCAGGTTAAGCTCAGTGACACCAGGGCTGCTGCTCTTGCTTCATTTAATGATGCAGTTGGCGCTGTGTCTGAAATAGAGGAGTGCCATATGATGGCTGCAGACTTTGATTACATCCTTAAAGTGCGTACACGCGATATCGCGAGCTATCGAGAGGTTCTGGGTGAAACTATTTCAGAGCTACCCTATGTCTCTAGTACCTCTACCTTTGTCTGTATGGAGGCTGTTAAAGAGCATGGCCAAGTCTTTGATGGTTAGCAAATCACCTAAATTTCTCTAATTTCTAGGAAAATTGATTTTTATAATATGAATAAAAAGAATATTTTCCAGTTTCTGTTCAATAAATAGGCAAAATCACCCATCAGGTCTGTTCTATAATTGATTAACCATCAATTGATCAGATGGTCTGACCAATACGTAACTGAAATCTGTTGTCTGAATGGTCAACATTCGATAATGTTAATGCGTTGCCAGTTGAAAAACTGCAGACACTGATCGCTACTACTTAATCGATAAAGTGGTGTGATGTTTCATTATAAGGAGAAGAGAATGAAAAAATTAGCATTGGCTGTAGCTGCAGCTTCAATGATCGCGGGTGCGGCGCAAGCTGGCAGCCACATGCCAAGCGAAGTTCGTCTTGGTGTTGCTCTAGGCTTTACAGGTCCTGCTGAATCACTTGCTGCTGATATGGCTGCAGGTGCAGAGATGGCTATGAAAGAAGTTGCTGATAGCGGCAAGCTTCTTGGTGGTGCTAAGGTTACTCCAGTTCGTGCTGACTCAACCTGTGTTGATGCTTCTGCTGCCGCTGCAGCCGCTGAGCGTCTAATCTCAGCTGAGAAAGTGGATGCGATTGTGGGTGCTCTTTGTTCTGGTGCAACGATCTCAATCCTACAGAACGTAGCGATGCCAAACGGTGTTCTTCTGTTCTCTCCTTCAGCGACTTCACCAGCGCTTTCAACTCTTGAAGATAACGGTTACTTCTTCCGTGCATCACCATCTGATGCTCGTCAGGGCCAAGTAATTGCTGAAATGCTTCAGGAGAAAGGTTACAAGTCGATCGCAATGACTTACACCAACAACGATTACGGTAAAGGCCTAGCGGACAGCATTCAGTCAAACTTCGAAGCGGCTGGCGGTAAAGTGACTATCAACACTCCACACGAAGATGGCAAAGGCGATTACGGTGCGGAAGTGGGTGCTCTTGCTCAGGCAGGTGGTGACATCCTAGTGGTTGCTGGTTACCTTGACCAAGGTGGTAAAGGCATCATTCAGTCATCTCTAGATGCGGGTGCATTTGATCACTTCTTCCTACCTGATGCGATGATCGGTGACAGCCTAACAGCTGCAATCGGTCCGGATCTAAACGGTTCAATCGGTACGGTTCCAGGTACTGACAGCCCTGGATCAGACTCTTACAAAGAGATGTTCACTGCGGCTACCGGTGCGGCACCTGGCCCATACTCTGACTACTCTTACGATGCAGCGGCTATGACGCTTCTAGCGATGCAGGCAGCAGGCACTAAAGATTCTAAAGTCGTTAAAGATCACGTCTTTGAAATCGCAAACGCTCCAGGCGAGAAAATCTACCCAGGTGAGCTAGCGAAAGGTCTTGAGATCCTAGCTAACGGCGGTCAGATTGACTACGTTGGTGCGACTGCGGTTGAGTTGATCGGCGGCGGTGAGTCAGCAGGTAGCTACCGTGAGATTCTGGTTAAAGACCAGCAGAACACAACTGTTCGTTACCGCTAAGCGATAGCGCATAAAACAGGCTCGGGGTTCACTGAATCTCGAGCCGTTTTTACATTTGAGCATTATGATTGTTGTAGAAAATCTCCATAAGCGCTTTGGCGGTGTTCATGCCGTGAATGACGCGTCCCTTCACATTAAGAAGGGCTCAATTACCGGTCTAATCGGTCCAAACGGTGCAGGTAAAACGACGCTGTTTAACGTGATCGCAGGCCACCACTCGCCCACTTCAGGTCGCATCACCCTTGATGGTGAAGACATTACCGGACTTAAGCCACATGAGCTGTTTGGTAAGGGTCTATTGCGCACCTTCCAGTTGGCTCACGAATTCTCTTCATTAACGGTTCGCGAAAACTTGATGATGGTGCCACCTAATCAAGCTGGCGAAAGCTTAATGAATACCTGGTTCCGCAAAGATCTAGTGCGTGCTGATGAGCAGCGTGTGCGTGAGAAAGCGGACGAGGTGATCGATTTTCTAGAGATTGGTCACGTAGCAGATGAACTGGCTGGCAACCTGTCCGGTGGCCAGAAGAAGCTTCTGGAACTGGGTCGCACCATGATGGTGGATCCTAAAATTGTCTTCTTGGATGAGGTCGGTGCCGGTGTAAACCGAACGCTGCTCTACAAGATTGGCGATGCGATTAAAAAGCTGAATCAGGAGCGCGGTTACACCTTCTGCCTGATTGAGCATGATATGGACTTCATAGCGCGTCTTTGTGACCCGGTTATCTGTATGGCGGAAGGTACTGTTTTAGCCGAGGGTACGGTTGATGAAGTTAAGAACAATGAGCAGGTGATCGAGGCTTACCTCGGTACCGGTTTGAAACATAAGCGGTAAGCGTACATGAGTTTTTTAATAGGTCAGAGTATGACCGGCGGCTACGGTGCTGCGGATATCCTCAAAGAGTGCACCATTGGTGTGGATCGAGGTGAGATCGCGGTTATCGTTGGCCCTAACGGTGCTGGCAAGTCGACGGCAATGAAGGCTACCTTTGGCATGTTGCCGCTGCGAGAAGGCCAGGTGATGTTTGATGGTGAGGACATTACCCACCTTAAACCTGAAGAGCGTGTGGTTAAAGGGATGGGGTTTGTGCCTCAAACCCACAACGTATTCACCTCGATGACGGTTGAAGAGAATCTTGAGATGGGCGCCTTCATACGTGAAGATGATATCTCCGATTCGATTGAACAGGTTTATGAACTCTTCCCCATTTTGAAAGAGAAGCGTCGCCAACCAGCCGGTGAGCTTTCAGGCGGTCAGCGCCAGCAAGTCGCGGTGGGTCGTGCCATGATGACGCAACCTAAGGTTCTGCTTCTGGATGAGCCCACAGCCGGTGTATCACCCATTGTGATGGATGAGCTATTTGATCGCATCATAGAGATTGCTCGCACAGGTGTAGCGATTTTGATGGTTGAGCAGAATGCGAAACAGGCGCTAGAGATTGCCGATAAAGGCTACGTGCTGGTACAGGGTTCTAACCGATTCACAGATACAGGCGAAGCGTTGTTGGCTAACCCTGATGTTCGTCGCTCGTTCTTGGGGGGTTAATCGATGGCTGACTTTATTAATGCCCTAATTGTTCTGGCTAACTTTATTCTTGTTCCTGCACTGACTTACGGCAGTCAGTTGGCGCTCGGTGCACTGGGTGTCACTCTGGTCTACGGTGTGTTGCGTTTCTCCAACTTCGCACACGGTGAAATGATGGCCTTTGGTACCATGATCACCATCTTTGGTACTTGGGGTTTACAGGCGCTGGGTGTCTCTATTGCACCGCTGCCAACGGCCCTGCTGGCGCTACCTTTGGGTATTGCCGGTGCTGTCGCACTCTCGTTGATCCTTGATAAAACCGTTTACAAATATCACCGCCAGCGCAAGGCGAGTCCGGTGATCTTCCTGATTGTCTCAATCGGTTTGATGTTCTTTATCGGTGGTCTGGTGCGATTCATTATCGGTCCTGGCGATCAGATCTTCTTTGACGGAACTCGTTTCATCTTCTCGGCGCGTGATTTCAAACGTGCGACGGGCCTTGATGAAGGGTTGGCTCTTAAGATGACTCAAGCGGTGACCATTATTACTGCGATTATTGTGGTAGCTGCCATGTTCTGGTTCCTGAACAAAACACGTACCGGCAAATCGATGCGTGCTTTTTCAGACAACGAAAATCTAGCACTGCTGTCGGGTATCAACCCAGATCGTGTCGTGATGATTACTTGGATCCTAGTGGGTGCGCTGGCGACCATTGCCGGTACTCTATACGGATTGGATAAGAGCTTTAAACCATTCAGCTTTATGCAGCTGCTCTTACCAATCTTTGCCGCAGCGATTGTCGGTGGGGTTGGTAACCCATTGGGTGCCATTGCGGGTGGTTACGTGATCGCCTTCTCAGAGATTGCCGTCACCTTCGCCTACAAGAAAGTCGTAACCTACTTGGGGCCTGATAGTTTCCAACCTGATTCGTTGGTTCAGCTGTTGGGCACCGATTACAAGATTGCGGTTTCATTCATCATCTTGGTTATCGTACTGATTGTGCGACCTACCGGTATTTTTAGTGGGAAGACCTTGTAATGAATCAGACATTTTTTAATCAATATCGCACTCCGATTCTCTACTCGGTGATGGCGCTTCTGCTTGTCATCGTCGGTGTGGGTCAGGGGTGGTCTGTCGCCTTTACCATTCTTAACCTCTGTTTGATCAGTGCCATCATGTCACTGGGTGTCAACATGCAGTGGGGTTATGCCGGTCTCTTTAACGTTGGTGTGATGGGCTTTGCAGCACTGGGTGGTTTGGCCGCGGTTCTGGTCTCTATGCCACCGGTTGAAGAGGCGCGTGCTGCGGGTGGTCAGGGCATTTTAGTCGGCCTGTTGATTCTAATTGCGACCATTTTCGTGTCGATCCTGGCGTGGAAACAGTTTGGGGCTAAGAGTAAGAAGACTGGCTATTGGATGCTGTTTGTCATCATAGCTGTGGGTTATGCCCTGATGCGTCTATTTTTCCTCCCTTCCGTTGAAGCAATCGAAGCGGTTAACCCCTCAGTGACTGGATATCTTGGTGGCTTAGGTCTGCCAATCATCCTCTCTTGGCCTGTGGGTATGGTGTTTGCGGCCGGTGCGGCTTACGTCATTGGTAAAGTTGCTTTGGGGCTTCGCTCTGACTACCTAGCGATTGCAACGCTGGGTATTTCTGAGATCGTTCTCTACTTCATTAAGAATGAAGAGTGGCTGACACGCGGTGTTAAAAACGTCAACGGTCTACCTCGTCCGGTTCCTTATGAGGTGGATCTACAACAGGCAACTTGGTTCCAGCAATTTGCTGCAGACTGGGGTATGGAAGTGGCAGAGGCCTCGTCTCTATTCGTTAAAGTATGTTACGCAGGGCTGTTTATCGTTGTCATTGCGATCTTGATGTACTTATCTGAGACGGCACTTAAGTCACCTTGGGGTCGTATGATGCGCGCTATTCGTGACAACGAAGTAGCCGCTGCCGCAATGGGTAAGGATGTTGTTAAACGTCACCTGACGATCTTTGTGATTGGCTCAGCGGTTATTGGCCTTGCTGGTGCAATGCTAACGACTCTGGATGGTCAGTTTACACCGGTTGGTTACCAGCCATTGCGTTTCACCTTCCTCATTTGGGTCATGGTGATCATTGGTGGCTCGGGCAATAACTGGGGTGCAGTCTTGGGCGGTTTCTTCATCTGGTTCTTCTGGATCGAAGCGGAGCCGATTGGTCTTTGGTTAGTGGATACCCTAACCTCTTTCATGGAGCCAACTCACTGGCTACGTCTGCACTTGATGGACAGTGCCGCTCACATGCGTCTGATGACGGTCGGTATCGTGCTTCTGATTGCATTACGATATGCCCCAGAGGGATTAATCCCCGAGCGAACGGCTCGTAAGCACTGATTCATAGCACTACTATGAGTGGGGTTGGGCTTCTAGTCCGGCCCCATTTTCATTTTTGTGACCTATCTTTTCTCAACTAGCGTAGACTAGGGTAATAACTTTTATTACTTGTAGGTCAATTGTGCAGCAGAAACCAGAACACTTCGGCTTTTTCCTAATGCCCGGTTTCTCGATCATCTCCTTTGCGGCGACGATTGATCCGCTGCGTCTTGCGAACCAGTTAAGTGGTCAAACTCTTTATGAGTGGCACTTTTATGGTCCAGCCGATCAGACCGTTACCTGCTCGACAGGTATGCGTTTCCAACCGACACGTCGCATGAACGATACAGAATCGATTGATCGTATGTTGGTGGTTGGCGGTATCGGTGCTCAACAAGAGTCCGAAACCTACTTGAACGATTGGCTACAGAATTTGGTTCGCAATGGTATCAGTTTAGGTGCAACCTCGACGGGCTCTCTGTTATTGGCTGAAGCCGGTGTGTTAGAGGGTAAAACCTGTACGGTCCACTGGGAGGAGCGTGATCAGCTGACGGAGCTCTACCCAGATCTTAACGTCAGTGAAGAGCTTTATGAGATTGATGGCAACCTGATGACTTGTTCTGGTGGTTTGTCGGGTTTGGATATGATTCTTCAGCTGATTACGATTCGCCATGGTGAATCTTTAGCCCACCAAGTCGCTGAGCACTGTATTCACCCCAACATCCGTCCTGCTCATGATAAGCAGCGTATGAAGCTGCAGCTTCGCCAACACGGCAGTCACCCTCGCCTGACACAAGCGCTGGAGTTGATGCGTGAGCACATTCAACCGGTTCTAAGTTGTGAGCAGATCTCCGATCGAGTTGGGCTCTCAACCAGACAGTTGGAGCGACTGTTTAGACAGCACCTGAACTCATCACCGACAAACTACTACATGAGTTTGCGTCTTGAGTTTGCACGTCAGCAGTTGAAGGCGACTCGTCTTCCGATTCAAACGGTTGCGAAAAAAGCGGGATTTACATCCACTAGCTATTTTTCACGTTGTTACAAAAAGCAGTTTGGATTGACGCCAAGAGAGGCAAGAACGGGTGTGCACCGCATGATTGAACTGGGTGAAAAAGCGTAAAAGAGAGATCAAATTTCCAATAGGCTCTGCCTCGATCTCTCTTTTTATTGTGAGCGGTTGCGACTATTTTTCGTCGAACCAACTCTCTTCATTGAAATAGGTCGAGAGCTCTTGCTCTTCGCGACGCTGCTCTATGGCTCTGCGAGCATTAAGCAGTCGCTGTGATTGACACTTTTGCTCCTCTTGCGTCTTCTCCTCTTCGAAGCCCACAAGCAGATCAAAAATTTGAGTTTTTACTGGATCTAGTTCTTCTTCACGAATCAGCATAGGTCAACCTCCTAAGCAAACGTCCATGAACGGATCGCTCATGGCTACACTGTTCTAATCTCTTTTTACTGAAAGCGTCTCAGTAATGCAACCGCGACGATTGTCGTAAAAAAGTGTTACGAAAAAGTGAAACGTAAAATGCGTTAGTCAGGTCGGCGCATCATCAGGCGACGATCGTTTTGACGAAGACTTCTAAGACTGCGTTTGATCGTCTTAAGATGCTCGACGGCATTAGGTCCCAACCGCATCGCAACTCCAACAGCTATTACGTCGATGACAACAAGGTGGACCACGCGAGATGACATCAGAGTACTTAGGTCTTTGTCCTCTTCTACGTCGATAAAGATCGGTATGGTTGCCAGTTCAGCTAGTGGGGTGTTGGCTGGGCAGAGCGTGATAACGGTTGCGCCAGTATCTCTAACAAGCTTGACACTGTGTAGAAGGTCCTTGGTGGTACCCGTTTGTGAGATGGCAACCACCACATCCCCTTCGCCAAGTGTGACGGCTGAGATGGTCTGCATGTGAGGATCTGAATAGGCGGCTGCAGAGATCTTAAGGCGGTAGAGTTTGTGTTGTGCATCGGCACAGACCGGCGCAGATGCACCCAGGCCATAGAACTCCACTCGACGCGCTGAAGCGATCGCCTGAATGGCCTCCTCTAGCGCTCGGTCATCTAACTGCTCTCGTGCTTCGACCAGATTACCCATCATTGAGTCAAAGATCTTGTGCTTAAACTCTAGAACGGTGTCGTCATGGTTCATTGAGAACTGTTCGAAGGTTGAGTTACTGGCCAGCGCTTGCGCTAATGTCAGTTTAAAATCTTGGAACCCATCGTATTGAAGCGCTCGACAGAAACGAACCACCGTTGGCTCAGAGACCATCGCTTCTGATGCCAGATCAACAATACGCATATGAATGATGTCATTCGGCTGTGCTAGAACGTAATCAGCCACTTTCTGTTCTGATTTACGCAGCTTGGCTTTGGCATCGCTGATCTGTTTAAGAAGGTTAGCTGAGTTCACGCTAGGATCCATTTCTATAGAGTGTTGCGAGATAGTATATCAAGGCATACAAATCTTGCAGTAGCTTCGGTATCCTAATAACAGATATTAGGATTTGTTGGTTCATGCGATCTATTTTTACCCTATTTTTTGTTCTATTTAGCGCGACGGCTGTTGCAGCCCCTGACCCCGCTAAACTAGACCTTGCCTCTGTCAGTGTTATGATCAAAGACCTGGACACGCAAGAGGTGCTCTATGAGCGCAACGCCGATCGCGTTCAACCGATCGCGTCGTTGACGAAGTTGATGACAGGATTAGTAACTTTAGATGGCCGCCTTCCGATGAAGGAGCGGATCACGATTGAAGTGAATCAGATACCGGAGATGCGCAATGTTCACTCTCGCATTCGTGTTGGAAGTAATCTTCCGCGAGCAGATGTACTACACATCGCTTTGATGTCATCGGAAAACCGCGCAGCGGCCACTTTGGCTCACGCTTACCCTGGCGGTGCTAAGCAGTTCATCGATAATATGAACTGGACGGCACAGGGCTTGAGTATGACCAACACGAGATTCCAGGAGCCTACCGGACTCTCCGAAAAGAACGTCTCTACTGCAAGTGATCTGATGCGTCTGCTGGAGGCGGTGAGTCTCTATCCAACTCTCTCCAAAGTAACGACCTCTTCTAAACGTGATGTGATCTTTAAACGGCCACGCACGGCCATGGCGTTTTTTAATACCAATACCTTGGTTAATAAAAAGAGTTGGTCCATTCAGATCAGTAAAACCGGTTATACCGATGATGCAGGCCGGTGTTTGGTTCTTAAAACACGCATCAAAGGTCGTAATCTAGGCATTGTCCTATTGGACTCCTACGGTAAACGCACCCACCTAGCCGATGCGCAACGCATCAAACGTTGGCTTGAAAAGGGTAGCAGCGGCAAGGTACCAAGAGGTGCTGCGAATTACCGAGATCAGAAATTAAAATCATTGATGACAGCATCGCGCTGATCCCAGAGGTAGCTATGGCTTATCGTGTCATTCCCGTCACCCCTTTTGAACAGAACTGCACTCTCTTCTGGTGTACAGAGACTAAAGAGGCGGCCGTTGTGGACCCAGGTGGTGATCTGCAAAAAATCATGGCTGCAATCGAAGAAGAGGGCGTGACGCTGACGAAGATTCTACTGACTCACGGCCATATTGATCATGCCGGTGCATCGGCCACCCTAGCAAAATCGATGGATGTTAAGATCATTGGCCCCCAGCAAGCTGATCTGTTCTGGATCGAAGGGTTAGAGCAGCAGAGTCAGATGTTTGGTTTTCAGCAGGTGCAGGGCTTTGTGCCGGATCAGTGGCTCAATGATGGTGACACCGTTATGGTTGGTAATATCACACTGGATGTCATTCACTGTCCGGGTCATACCCCAGGGCATGTGGTGTTTGTTGATCGTAAGGCAAAAATTGCTCAGGTGGGTGATGTCCTGTTTAAGGGCTCGATTGGTCGTACCGACTTCCCACAGGGTGATCATGCAACGTTAATCAGCTCTATTAAAGAGAAGCTGTTTCCTCTTGGCGATGATATCCGCTTTATACCGGGGCACGGTCCTGAATCGACCTTTGGTGATGAGCGACTCACCAACCCCTTTGTGGCCGATCGCTGGGGCTAGTGATTCTTAGTGTTGTAGCTCGTTGATGAGGTCCATCACTTCAACGGGCAACCCCTTCTTCTGGGTAATGACGGCTTCTAGGGGTGTGGTGCTCACTGCACCTTTTGTTACCCCCACCATCACATCCGTTTTCCCTTCAAGCAGTGTATGAATGGCGCAGTTACCCAGCGTAGCAGCAAGCAGGCGGTCATGCGCTGTTGGCTTTCCACCACGCTGCAGATGACCTAAGACACAGACTCTAGGGTCTTCACCGAGCTGTCTCATCTCTTCAGAGAGTTGATTAGACCAGCCACTCTTTCCAGCTTCAGCGACGACAATAATGCCACTGGAACCAATGCCCTCTTTGCGTCGCTGTGCCAGCTGTTGGCTGATATCGGTAATATCAGACTGGTGTTCGGGAACAATAACCATTTCAGCGCCGGCGGCAATCGCAACATGACAGGCAAGCAGGCCGTAGTTACGCCCCATTACCTCAACTAAGAAGTGACGATCATGTGAATAGGCGGTATCACTGATTTTATCGATGCCTTCGACGGCGGTCGTTACAGCGGTATCAAACCCAATACTGTCATCAGTACCATAGATATCATTATCAATGGTCCCTGGAAGACCAATAACGGGAATGGAGAACTCTTGATAGAGTTCGTGAGCACCTGAAAGTGAGCCGTCACCCCCAATGACAATTAATGCTTCGATGCCGTGCTTGGAGAGAATATCGAAAGCGCGTTGTCGTGTGGCCGCTTCATGAAACTCAAGACAGCGAGCACTCTTTAGATAGGTTCCCCCTCTATGACAGAGTCCACTGACACTTTTGGAATTCAGTGTTTCGAACTCCTCATTCAGCAATCCTGCATATCCGCGATGAATACCGATCACCTCTATACCAAAAGAGGTCGCTGTTCTGACCAATGCACGAATAGCTGGATTCATTCCAGGTGAATCTCCGCCACTGGTTAAGATGGCAACTTTAGAAAAGGATGTAATGTGGGAGTAATGAGGTAACTGATACATAAAGAGTCCAAAAGTGCTTATCCCTGAATACTAGCGATAATTTGGGTAAAAAATGAGCAAAAAATAGGGGCTTTTGTACAGTTAATGATCAGTTTTAATCTTTTTTTAAAAAAAGTGAAAAAAAACCAAAATAGACGTTGACCCTAAGTCTAATATCGGTAAGATACGCACCTCGCTTGAGACGAGTACTCAAGCAGCCGCCAAGAGATCGGTGGCACGCTCTTTAACAATTAATCAGGTAATGCGTGTGGGCGCTTGTTGAGGTTGAGCACAAAAGCTTAACAAGACAAGCAACCTATATGTGAATTCATTTAGCGTAATGTTTTTCTTGA
>NZ_WBYO01000011.1:0-65560 GCF_013283345.1 Marinobacterium sp. xm-d-564
GGCGAGATCATTACAATAAAGTAAGACCACATAGTGCACTTGGCTATGTGCCACCAGAGGAATTCGCTAAGCGTGCTGCTTAGCAAAATCTCATCGAAGAAGTGGTACTAACTAAGGGGAAAGGTCAAATTGAATGAATCAGAGCTAAGCCAATCACGTACTGAACAGTTAAAAGTCATAGCAACATTAAGTCATGAACTACGGACGCCGCTGCATGCCATCATGGGCCTAGCTGAACTCTTGCAATCGGAACAGATGTCTCCAATGGCGAAACGGCATGTTGATAAAATAAGTGTGGCGTCGAACGGGCTTCTTGACTCACTGAACAAGGCGATCGAAGCGGCAAAAAGTGAGTCTGGTGCTGTTGTCATCAATCCCGTCACAACCGATATAACGGACCTTATTGAAAGGACCGTTAAGACGTTCTCAATTGCTGCTGAGGGTAAGGGAATTGAACTCGGTTTGATGATTGATCCGAAATTATTCAGACAAAATGTTGAGGTCGATGGTGTTCACCTTCAGCAAGTTTTAAACAATTTGATCGGTAATGCGATCAAATTTACCGATAGCGGTTCGATTGAGTTTTGGGCTGCACTAAAGGGGCAGATTGGATCAGAAGTAGAGATCCATTTCTCGGTCATTGATACCGGAATTGGTATTGATCAAAAAGATATACAAAAAATTCTTTCGCCCTTTGGTCAAGTGGTTGATGTTCAAAAGGGGAGGCCGTTAGGTTCAGGGTTGGGTTTGGGCATATGTTTAGACATAGTCCAAAAAATGGGTGGAAGCCTGGTTCTGAGATCTGATTTAGGAAAGGGGACTAAGGCCTCTTTTCAATTGAGGCTACCTGTCTCTCAGTCAATAGCTGGTTCAGCGCCCCTTAAATTTAGATCAGACCCGATCGTGGCGGTTGTTGCTGATAAATCAGTTAAGTTTGAAATCATTGAGACCTTCTTAAGGGATTGGGGTGCCTCGGTCATCAGAGTCCAGTCTTTCAAACAGCTAACCAAGACAAACATTGATGCGTTGGTCGTCTCAGAGAAAATTGCGATTCAAGAGAATCATCTCTGTAGGGATTGGACGTTAAAAATCCTTGAGGGACGAATAGCGATCATTCGATCTGAGAATAGTGCTTTTCCACCAGGCTTGGTCGATCGAACGGATGAAATTTTTGAGCCTATTTTGCCAAGCCTGTTACACGACTTTTTTGCAAAAAGTGGTTTAAGTGATTCAGTTGCTCAACAGGTTAAATTAAAAGCAGAGAGCCCCCCTCAAGAGTTGATGTTGAAGGTGCTTGTTGTAGACGACAGCATGACCAATCTAATCCTTCTTAAATCACAGTTATTAAAGATCGGAAAGGTCGATGTGGTTTTGGCCAAAAATGGTGCTGAGGCTGTTGATAAAGTGGAATCAGAGAAAGACTTTCACCTAGTGTTTATGGATTTCAATATGCCGATATTAGATGGACCTGAAGCCACTAAACAACTTAGGGATAAGGGGTATGACCTTCCCATTATTGGTCTAACGGCACTGGATTCTTCATCTATTGAGCTCACCAATACGGCGCATCTATTTAACGAGATACTCAATAAACCCGCGGGAATGACTGCCATTGAAGCCGTTCTTAATAAGGTTCGCCTGAATCAATACCAACCCGTGATTAATGAAAACGAGCAAAAACATTATGTCTAACGTCGTCAAACTGAATACACAATACGATTTGAGTACCTGTGAAAAAGAACCCATTCACCTGTTGGGACGCGTACAGAGCTTTGGTTATCTTATCGCGTTCAACTCAGATTGGGGCATCATTGCCGCCTCCGAAAACGTCACAGAGCTGTTCAAAGTACCCGTCGATAAGATGCTGGGTCGAAATTTAGAGGCTCTATTCAACAAGAGCGAAGTTAATAGGATTAAAACTACCTTTCTCAGCATCAATAGCTCCGATCATTCTGAGAGACTCACAAATATCGATCTGTTTAAAACAGGTCAGCTATACGATCTGGCGATCCATTTATCGGGCAGCACCATAGTGGTTGAGCTTGAAAAGAGTGTTGATAGTTCTTCAGATCAACTTCAGGTCCTCAAGCAGATGATCAGAAAAGTAACAGACACTGATAATTTAGAGGATTTGCTCTCAATTTCGGCCGAACACGTCTCAACGTTAACGGGCTTTGATAGAGTCATGGTCTACCGATTCCATGGAGATGGTAGCGGAGAGGTTGTCGCTGAGCATCGCAATGCATCCGTCGATTCCTTTATGGGTCTTAGATACCCAGCATCGGACATACCACGACAAGCCAGAGCGCTTTACAAAAGAAACCTCACCCGTTTGATTGCTGATGTACATGACACGGGCGTGCCGATCCATCCGCAACACGCCACCATTGATCTTTCGATTAGCTCAACTCGTTCTGTATCGCCTGTTCACATTGAGTATCTAAAAAACATGGGTGTTGCAGCGTCTATGTCTATTAGCATTCTTGTTGACGGTGAACTTTGGGGGTTATTCGCGTGTCACCACTATTCAAATAAATACGTATCGCTGTGTGATAGAACAATTGCAGAGCTCTATGTTGAGTCCTTGGCATTGGAGCTAAGAGTAAAGCTTAACAGCCAAAGTCACAGTGATACTGAGCTCTCCCGACAGCTGCATATGAAATTGGTGACAAGCTTAAACAATGATCTGTCACTCTTTGATAACCTTAAATCGCATGTCAATTTTATTCATAAACTCATTCCCTCCGATTCCATGGTGCTGGTGGTCGGAGGTGAATACCAAGTGGCCGGAGATCCGATTAGTTCTGAAGATATCCAACTGCTTGTAAAACGACTCAATCATTCATCACAAAGCGGTATTTTTAGTGTGGAGTCACTGCAAGAGTGGCTCAATGATGATCTCACAATCGCTGATCGTTTTGCTGGTATGTTAGTGGTTCCGATGTCTAGAAGGCCTAAGGATCTGCTTATTTTTCTTCGAAAAGAGGAGCCGCAAAAGGTGAGCTGGGCTGGCAATCCTGAGAAGCCAGTTGAGCTAGGCCCAAACGGTATTCGTTTAACACCAAGAAAAAGTTTCGAAGCTTGGATCGAAATGAGAAAGGGGTATTCAGCCCCTTGGACAGATCAACAAATTGCCTTGGCTGAACAGATCAAGACCGTACTGTTGGAAATAATTGTACGTAACTTAGATGATTACAACCGCATAGCCAGTGAAGCGCAAAGTCAAAAAGATATGCTCATACACGAACTTAATCACCGAGTTCGTAATATTCTTGGGTTGATATCAGGGATTGTCTCGCAGACATCGACACAAGATTTATCAATTAAGGATTTTCAATCGATTTTAGGGGGACGTGTGCAATCTTTAGCCATTGCACAGACGCATTTAACTGAAAAAAATTGGAATTTCGCTCCGCTCACAATGATTCTCGACAATGAAGAGAGAGCTTTAGTGGCGAAGACTAATCTCATGAAACGATCAGGTCCTGAGGTCAAACTGAGTCCTAAGGCCTTCACGACTATGACCATGGTGATTCATGAGCTTTTAACCAATGCCGTTAAATACGGCGCGGCTAAATCTGAAAATGGTCAAATAAATTTGAACTGGCAGATTCACCAAGGGGAACTGCATTTATATTGGCGCGAATCAGGTGTAACGATCGAACAGTCACCCTCACAGTTTGGATTCGGGTCGGTCATTATCAATCGATCTATTCCTCATGATTTGGGCGGGGTAGCCAAGATTGAGTATCAACGATCCGGTGTGGTTGCAGAATTTGTCATACCTGCGATGCATTTTGAGACTGCAGAAGCAGAGCATAAGAGCGACTCTACATCGAGTGAGGCAGTATCTATCATTCACAAGGGGCAACCGGATAAGGAGAGTGTTCTCATAGTCGAAGATAATATGATCATCGGATTTGAGTTGGAGAGAATGCTGCAGGCAATGGGTTACAAAAATATTGAGTTAGCTGCAACCGTTCAAGAGGCGCATGAATCGATCAATAAAAAGATTCCAGGTTTGGCGGTTTTGGATATCAACTTGGGCGATGAGTCGAGTGAAACGGTCGCAGATTGTCTTCGGAATAAGAGTGTGCCTTTCATCTTTGCCACTGGCTATAGCTCCGTTAAAGATGGCTTTAAGAAGAAGCATGCAAATGTTCCTGTTGTTGAAAAACCCTTTAGTAGCTCTGTAATACAGGCCGCCATTCAGTCGCTGGAGAGTTGATTGAGTAACTCAGCTAACTCACATCGATATCAGGGGTGGTTTAGTATCAATTGATGACGATTTTTTAACTCAATAATAAGTAAAAATTAACTTTTGTAATAGTTACGTAATTTTTACAAAAAAATAGGGGTTTTGTAGTTTTGTAGTCGACATTTGTTGGTTTTTTACAAGTTATATCAATAACTTATGAACAGTAAGTTGTATATCCTTTGTTTCAATCTGTGTCATAATTAACGGGTTACTTAACCTTTATAAAGGAGTGTGCTGTGTCTCAAGAACTGATGCTAGCAGAGTGGAATGCTCGTGAATCGATCGCCGAAGCGATGGTCCCTGTGGTTGGTCGTTTGTACCGTGAATCAAACGTAGAAATTTCTGTTTTCGGCCAACTGTCTGTTCGTAAATCTGTGATCGACCTACTTAAAGATCACCGTTACGTTCGTCAGGTTGAGGGTGAAGAGCTTTCAGTCGTAGATACCTTCCCAGTACTTGAGAAGGTGTCTCAAATGGGCATCCGCAACGCACACATCGACATCGGGAAATTGGCTGTTAATTTCCGTAAATCGGGTGCAGCGGATTTGAATGATTACCTAGAGTCTGAACTCGCTGGCGCATCAACAGAAGATACCGGTGGTCAAGACGTCGTCCTATACGGTTTCGGTCGCATCGGTCGTCTACTGGCTCGATTCATGTTGAACCGCTCGGGTGCAGGTCACACGCTGCGTCTGCGCGCGATTGTTGTACGTAAGGGCAAAGCCGATAACGACCTAGAGAAGCGTGCAAGTTTGTTGCGTCGTGACTCAGTTCACGGTTCGTTCAAAGGCACTATCCAAGTTGATGAAGCAACGAACTCCCTGATTGTTAACGGTAATGCGATCAAAGTGATCTTTGCCGATGGCCCAGATCAAGTTGATTACACTCAGTACGGTATTAACAATGCGCTTGTTATTGATAACACGGGTATCTGGCGTGATGACAAAGGCTTAGCGCTTCACCTTCAATCTAAAGGTGTTGATCGCGTTATCCTTACAGCACCAGGTAAAGGCATCAAAAACATCGTTATGGGTGTTAACCATGGTGACATCGAAGCATCGGATAAAATCTTATCGGCTGCTTCCTGTACCACTAACGCCATTACGCCTGTCCTTAAAGCGATGGATGACAAGTACGGTGTTGCTAATGGTCACGTTGAGACCGTTCACTCATACACTAACGACCAGAACCTGATCGATAACTACCACAAAGGTGACCGACGTGGCCGCGCAGCCGCGCTTAACATGGTTATCTCTGAAACGGGTGCAGCTAAGGCGGTCTCTAAAGCGCTTCCACAATTGGAAGGTAAGCTAACCGGTAACGCAATTCGTGTTCCGACACCGAACGTCTCTATGGCGATCCTTAACCTGAACCTAGAGAAAGAGACTGAGCGTGAGTCTTTGAATGACTACCTTCGTGAAGTGGCGCTGCACTCTGATCTTCAGAAGCAGGTTGACTACTCTAACTCACCTGAAGCAGTTTCGAGCGACTTTGTCGGCTCACGTGCTGCAGGTGTTGTCGATGCATTGGCGACTATCTCAAGCGGTAAGAGCTGTGTTCTCTACGTTTGGTACGATAACGAGTACGGCTACAGCTGTCAGGTTATCCGTCTAGCGCGTGAGATTACCAATTGTACGCTTAAGGCTTTCCCACAAGAGTAATTACTCTTTTGTAAAAAAAACCGGAGTCACCGAGAGGGTCTCCGGTTTTTTTGTCTCTGATTCATTCTTAATAAACAGGTATAATGCGCCCAACTTAAAGGCATAGGTCATTATGGAACGTATTAACTGGTTTCCCGGTCACATGCATAAAGCGCGTAAAGAGATTGCGCAACTTATGGATGAGGTCGACATTGTTATTGAAGTGTTGGATGCACGCTTGCCTCGCTCAAGCGAGAACCCCTTGGTGACCTCGTTACGTCGAGGCAAACCGGTTCTTAAAATTCTGAATAAATCCGATCTGGCAGATCCCGACAAAACCAAGGCTTGGTTGCAGGAGTTCAATGCGCAAGAGGGCATTACGGCCATCGAGTTAACGACAAGTGATAAGAGAACCATCAAGTCGATTCCGCAAATCTGTAAAGATGCCGTGCCTGCCCGTGCTAACAAAGATCGCCCAGTGCGTGCCATGATCATGGGCATTCCCAATGTGGGTAAGTCGACTCTGATCAATGCTCTGTTAGGCCGACGCATTGCCAAAGTGGGTAATGAACCTGCCGTGACTAAAGCGAATAAACGCTACAGTGTATTTCAGGGGATGGCTCTGTCGGATACTCCCGGTATCTTGTGGCCAAAAATTGAGGACCAAGACTCTGGATACCGGTTGGCGGTCAGTGGTGCGATTAAAGATACTGCGATCGATTATGATCAGGTGGCTGTCTATGGTGCTAACTTCATCCTTAATGCTTACCCTGAGCGACTAGTAGAGCGTTATAAATTGAAAGAGCTGCCGGAGTTAGGTGAAGGCTTATTGGATCAAATTGGCCGTAAACGAGGCTGCTTGCGACCCGGCGGTGTGGTCGATATACACAAGGCGGCCGAGATACTCATGAACGAGATGCGCGGTGGTAAGCTAGGGCGCATCAGTTTTGAAACAGTGGAAGAGTGGCAAGAAAAAGATCGTATTGCCGCTGAATTAGCTGCCCAAGAGGCCGAAGAAGCGGCCAAGGCAGAGGAGAGTTCTAAGTGACCCGTTTAAAAAAGCAGAAGCGCATGGCTAACAAAATTGTGCTGGATAAAACGCCCCGTAAGCAGGAGCGTCTAGCCGACCCTGATAGCTATGAGAGCCGAAAACAGCGTGCGCAAAAACAGAAGAAAAAGCACGTGTCGGTTGATCAGAAACGTATTAATGCGAAACCGACTAAATCAGCAATTGAGCGTGATACCGAGGCCGGCCGTCGTGGTGAGCGCAAGGGTGGCCGCTTAGCGGATAAGATCCGTCAATACAACGCCGAAAAAGAGAGTGCTGAAAAAGCCGATAACAGCAGCGAGCAGACCAGCGGCAGCGAATGAGTAAACGCAGGGTTGATGTCCTAATTATAGGTGCCGGTGCGTCCGGTCTGATGTGTGCATTAACGGCTGGCTATCGTGGCCGTTCTGTTCTGGTGTTGGAACACACTAAAAAAGTGGGCCGTAAGATTTTAATGTCTGGAGGAGGGCGTTGTAACTTCACCCACCTTCACTCAACACCGGCCAATTTTCTATCGAATAACCCGCACTTCTGTAAATCTGCATTGAGTCGATATACACCGCAACACTTTGTCGATATGGTCGATCGTCATGGGATTGAGTACCATGAGAAGACCCCAGGTCAGCTGTTCTGTAATGAATCCAGTAAAGAGATTCTGACGATGCTAACCACTGAGTGCGATTGGGCGGGTGTAAAGATTGAGACAGAGGTGAGTGTCCATTCGCTTACACAAAATGAGCATGGTTTTCTCGTAGAAACCTCGGCTGATTCAATTCAATGTGAGTCGTTGGTTATTGCAACAGGCGGACTCTCCATCCCTAATGGTGGTGCGACCGGCTTTGCTTATGATGTGGCCGAACAGTTTGACCTACCGGTTACCCCTCGCCGCGCCGCACTGGTCCCATTTACGCTGCAGCCTGACATTTTAACACCACTCAAAGAGCTCTCTGGGACAGCACAAAATGCGCGTGTCAGTTGTGCGGGTATGAGCTTTTTGGAACCTATTCTGTTTACTCATCGAGGCATAAGCGGCCCTGGGGTTCTTCAGATCTCGAGCTATTGGCAGCCAGGTCAAAGTGTTGAAATTGATCTGCTTCCCGGTATTGATATTGACGAGCAACTTAAAGAGGCTCGACAAGCGACTCCAAAACAGAGCATTGAGCGTGTGCTCAGTGAATACATGAGTAAGCGATTGGCTCAGGTATTGTGCTCAATCTGGGGCTTTGCTGGGGCAGTGGGTGACTTCTCCAATGAGAAAATTGAAGCGCTCACCAAGCAACTGACTCAATGGCGGGTGAAACCATCGGGAACCGAAGGCTATCGAACAGCCGAAGTGACCATTGGCGGGGTAGACACTCAAGCCATCTCGCAAAAAACCATGGAAGTAAAAAGTGTCCCAGGTCTCTACTTTATCGGTGAATCGTTGGATGTGACAGGCCACTTAGGTGGACACAACTTCCAATGGGCGTGGGCATCAGGAAATGCCGCCGGCGAAGTTGTTTAGGCAAGTTAAGTTCAATTGTTGGAGCCTTATCGAAGATGAGGCGATAATCGCGGCCTTTGAAAGACCGCTCCAACGCTTAAAGCTTTGAATTGATGTTGGAGCCTTATCGAAGATGAGGCGATGCCTTTTTCGCGACCTCTGTGAGATCGCTCCAACGCTTAAAGCTTTGAATTGATGTTGGAGCCTTATCGAAGATGAGGCGATAATCGCGGCCTTTGAAAGACCGCTCCAACCCATGAAGTGTTACTTAGTTTTACAGCTGTTCAGTCCGAACAGTGTGTAAGCACCACAAAATCCAAACACACCGGTTAACAGCGGTACTACACCAATGTAACCCCAGCTACCCACTGTCTCTGTGAAGGCCAATCCAATCAGGATTAAACCGACAATAATGCGCAGAGCGCGATCCATTCCACCGACATTACATTTCATATCACTATCTCCTTTTGAGAGGGTTTTAATAATTCGTTATACGATGTTAAGGGAAATTGAGCCCACAGCTTCAACACTGCCTTCGATACGGTCACCTTTGACAACGGGGCCCACTCCTTCAGGGGTACCGGTGTAGATAAGATCACCCGGCTGTAAGTGGTAATATTTAGAGAGGTGCATGACCAACTCTGCGGGTGACCAGATCAGATCAGAGATGTCAGCTGACTGCTTGGTTTCACCATTCACACGCAGTTCGATCCTGCCACGTTTAAGCACTCCTGTGACCGATTTTGGTACCAGGTCGGTAATGATGGCACCGCCTTCAAAGTTTTTACCTAGATCCCAAGGGCGACGTTTGTCTTTGCCTTTCTGCTGCAGATCGCGGCGTGTCATGTCTAACCCACAGGCGTAACCATAGATCATCGCTTCCGCTCTCTCTTCATCAACCTCAAAGCCCGGTTGATCGATCGCGACGACCCACTCCATCTCGTAGTGTAGGTCTTCAGTTCCTGGAGGATAGGGTAGATCGGTTCCTGACGCCTGAATGGCGTTAAGGTCTTTAATGAAATAGAAGGGCTCTTGAGAGGTTTTATCAATCTTATCGCCCATCTCGGCCGCGTGTGCTTGATAGCTTCGGCCAACACAAAAGATGCGATTTACTGGAAATTTACGTTCGTCACCGCGAATCGTTAAGGCGGTGACTGGGCGAGGCGTAAATAGATAACTGTCCGACATATCATAGACTCTGATTTTGTTGATCTATGGATTGTAATGCTTCCGTCAATTTTTCTACAGAGATAGGTTTTGCCAGTGCCGCAGAAGCGCCGGCTTCGATTAATCGATCACGCTCTTCACCGATTGTGGCGGCTGACACCCCGACAATAGGTCCGGAAAAACCGATCTCACGAAGCGCTGACACTAAGCCATATCCATCGAGGTTTGGCATGAAAATATCTGTCACAACTATGTCAAAGTCGCTCTCTTTAGCCGCCTCAAGAGCTAACTGACCATCTTCCTGGGCAATCACCTCGGCTCCAAGACCCTCAATCATTTTTTTGGTAAGCGTGCGAATCATTAGATTGTCTTCAGCGACCAGGACGCGCTTATTGGTAAGGTCCAAAGCCTTAGTCGATTGAGTTGATTCTTTTGGCTCTGAAGTTTTCTGTGAATCGAGCTCGCTAGTGCTAGAGTCCGTTGAGATAAGATCCACGGATAGATTGATCAAGAAGGTGGCGCCACCACCAGGGGTATCTTCGTATTGGACAGTGCCGCCCAATTCACGGGCAATTTGCATACAGAGATACAAGCCAATACCACTGCCATCCGCTTTTGAGTCGCCGCGATAGTAGGCATTAAATATATTGGCTTGAAACTCCTTCGGAATCCCCTGTCCGTTATCACTTATTTTAAGGGTGTAGTTGACGATGTTGGTGTCGATCGTCGGTCTGTAGAGTTCAACAGAGACCTGGCTAGCCCCGCTATGAATAAAAGCGTTGCGCAAAAAGTTGATCAGCATCTGCTTAAGAGAGGTCGTATCAAAATAGGTTTCAGGGTCTTCCCAGTCAAACTCTGACACAACTAAATCAATTTGAGCCTCTTTGGCTGAGATTTGCATTGAGTTACACACTTCTAGCAAAGTTTGTGTAATTTGACCGGTTTTTCTCTGTCTTGCAGTTTGCTGTTCAGGTTTAACAACATTTCGAAGATCATCTATTAGATTCAATAGATGGTTTACACTCTGATTGATCTCTAGGCTGTGGTCGTTATCATCTTCAAGCATCATTTTTATGGCTGAGACGGGTGTTCTAATCTCATGTGCAATAATGCCAAATAGCCGTTTTTCACTGTCAAAGCGCTCCTGAAGTTGAACAAACGATAGGTTTGCCTGGTGCAAGAGATCTTTTGACTCCTCTATGAGTCGCTGTCGATCCGTTGTTTCGATCATGCTACCTAGGATTTGCCGGTCAACTGACAATAACCCCTGACTGGTCATTGTAATATCAAAATAGCGTTTACCATTTTGACTATCGATTGTGACGTTAAAATGTTTAGGTCCTTTGAAGGCAAGCAAACTCAAAAGTGTCAATTTAAATTCACTATCATTTTCTTCGTCGAAGAGGCCTAAAAATCCCTTAATAGAGATAAATTCACTAACCGGTAAATCTAGTATCTCTCGCAAGGTTGCAGATGGACGCACTTTTTCATTGATCGGGTCTATCTCAAAGAGACCAATGCCCGATGTATCTGTCGTGATGTTGAGTTTTCGAATGGCCAGTTCTGCATCAGATCGAGACTTCAAAACTCTATCTTGGTTTCGTTTCTCCAAGCTTATATCTTGAATAAACAGGTTGTCATTATTCTCAGGGTCAACACCAATACGGTCGATTTTCCACCAAATGGTTTCAGTTTTCGAAAGGTTTAATGGAATTTCGCAGCTGTCAATTTTGCCCTGTAAGAGATAGTTGATTGCCTCTTTGTGCGATGATTTTACTCTCTCAACTAATTGATGAACTGCAAAATCGGTTGCGGGAAAATTAACGCTATGCCCCTTGAAAGCGAATTGGATAGTCTCTGATTCTTGGTGCACTGTGGCCAGATCGAAACCTGACTTTTCAGCCGCCTGTTCCAATGTGTGCATTAATGCTGTACTGATCTTCTCAAATTGATCTGCTTGACGCTTAGCCTTTATAGCTATCAGTCCACGTTCAATCGTATCGGTTTGATCAACCAGTGAACCAAATAGAAAACCTTGTTGATCGACATTCGCAGTAAGTAATACTTTTTTGGCAGCCATTGCATTGTCATTAATGCTGACCATTGATCTGAAGGGTTGATCATCTAGAGGTGTTAGATCTTCAAGTCGTGCCGGTTGGTCGTTAATTGATATCTTGTCTAAAAGAGCCTGCAATGAAAGATGGGTCTGTTGATCAATGCCCAACAAATTGTTTAGTTGTTGGTTACTCCATAAAGAACCTTGCGCATCCATCTGCTCGAAAAGAGCGATCTCTGAAACAGCGGATACTTTCTCAAAGCGGTTAACGGCTTGTTCTAATTCAGAGCGGTTTTGGATAAGTTGCAGTTTAGCAAAATTTAGCTGCCTAATTTTAAGTGCAATAAAGCTAGCGACGAAGGCAATCATGGCTAATGTAAGCAGAACTTGATCGGTTACGATTGTCTGGGTATAGGGGCTGATAGAGAACTCTACTGCGTTCATTATCAAGGCAATGGGCAAAAAGAGAGAGAATAGCCTGTAGGGTAGAGTGATGGCAGCAGCGAGTAGGGCAAGGGATATGACAATGCCCGGCCTCAAAAACGCGTCGGGTGCTAGGTTTACAAAGAGTAATTGTCCAATGAAGAGTGCAACCGGAATGAGATGAGAGATCTGAAAAGACTCTCTCTCTGTTTTATCGATGTTTAGCCAAGTGATGAAGATTCGCGCACTTAAGATCGCGATAAAGGCCGGTAAGAACTGTTCAGAAAAGCCAATGTAACTCAGTTTGCCATCAAGATAAGCTATGAAAAGCGATCCGATGATAACCGAAAGCACACCCAGTAAACGCTTGCTTAGGATCTCTCTCTTCCAGTCATCAAAAATGGGTGTGCTAGTGTGCACAACGACGGTAACCACAATGGCAACTATGACCCCTTTGATCAGAGTTTGCTCTAGTGATTGAGCAGTTAGATACCAGAGGAGTGGGAGATAACCCAAAAGGTATAGCCCAATTTGGCGATTACGCAGGATTAGGCTTTTAGACGCTTTTGCCGAGGCAGCGACAAGCACCATGGGTAAAAACAGTCCAATATCGAACCAAGTAATGCGATGAACAGCGTCGAAGAAAAGTGTAGGGGTTAACCCAGCACTGGCCAATCCGACGAATAGCGCGGCAGCCAATGAGTAGATTGGGTGGCGTAACAGGTTGCTTAGATATGAATTCATAGACTGCATACTTATGAGTAATTAAGCGTTAATAAGAACACTATTCTTAGCAAATTTTGTGCCATCTAATCTGTGTCTCTTCGGCTTTTTCGGTTTGTTATAAACTCATTATAGTTGGAGTTTAAGAAGTGAGGCCCTCTGAATTTATACCAATTTGGTCTTATCTAGGTTTTTATAAGAAAAAAACGCGCCCGAAGGCGCGTTTTTTGTGAGCAGTGTCTAACGATTAAACGTTAGCAAACTGGTTCATTGTATTGTCTTTACCGCCCGCTTTAAGAGCCGCATCACCTGCGAAGTACTCTTTGTGGTCGTCACCGATGTTAGAACCAGCCATGTCCTGGTGCTTAACAGTCGCGATACCCTGACGGATCTCTTTACGCTGAACGCCGCCTGCGTATGCAAGCATGCCTTCGTCACCGAAGTAACCTTTTGCTAGGTTATCAGTTGATAGCGCAGCCGTGTGGTAAGTCGGTAGCGTGATTAGGTGGTGGAAGATACCCGCTTCACGTGATGCATCTGCCTGGAAGCTTTGGATCTTAGCGTCTGCTTCTTTACCTAGATCAGTCTCATCGTAGTCAGCGCTCATTAGTTTAGCGCGATCGTAGGCTGAAACATCTTTACCTTCAGCAGTCCAAGCATCAAACACTTGCTGACGGAAGTTAAGCGTCCAGTTGAACGAAGGAGAGTTGTTGTAAACAAGCTTCGCATTTGGAATCACTTCACGGATGCGGTTAACCATGCCAGCGATCTGCTGAACGTGTGGTTTTTCAGTTTCGATCCATAGTAGGTCAGCGCCGTTCTGTAGTGAGGTGATACAGTCAAGAACAACACGATCTTCACCTGAACCCGCTTTGAACTGGAATAGACCAGACTGAAGACGCTTAGGCTTCATTAGTTGGCCGTTCGCTTTAACGACTACATCACCGTTGTTGATGTCTTCAGGACCGTTGATTACTTCGCCATCTAGGAAGCTGTTGTAAAGGTCACCTAGGTCGCCTGGCTCGTTAGTCACAGCGATCTGCTTAGTTAGGCCAGCACCTAGAGAGTCAGTACGTGCAACGATTACGCCGTCATCTACGCCAAGCTCAAGGAATGCGTAACGAACAGCGTTGATCTTGGCTAGGAAGTCAGAGTGAGGTACAGTAACTTTACCGTCCTGGTGACCACACTGTTTCTCATCAGAAACCTGGTTCTCTAGCTGGATACAACATGCACCGGCTTCGATCATTTTCTTAGCTAGAAGGTAAGTCGCTTCCGCGTTACCGAAACCAGCATCGATATCAGCAATGATTGGAACGATGTGAGTTTCGAAGCTATCGATCTTAGCGATGATCTCTTGCTCTTTAGTGTTGTTGCCAGCGTCACGTGCAGCGTCTAGCTCACGGTAAAGGTGGTTAAGTTCCCACGCATCCGCTTGCTTAAGGAAGGTGTAAAGCTCTTCGATAAGCATTGGCACAGACGTTTTCTCGTGCATTGATTGGTCAGGAAGTGGGCCGAACTCTGAACGAAGAGCTGCAACCATCCAACCAGATAGGTATAGGTAGCGCTTGTCAGTAGAACCGAAGTGCTTCTTGATAGAGATTAGTTTCTGTTGACCGATGAAACCGTGCCAGCAACCTAGAGACTGAGTGTATTTAGATGTATCAGCATCGTAATCAGCCATATCTTTGCGCATGATCGCTGCAGTGTATTTAGCGATATCTAGACCCGAGTGGAAACGGTTCTGAAGTTTCATGCGTGCAGCAGATTCAGCATTGATTGCTGACCAAGTGCCGCCGTACTGGTTACAAGTCGCTTGTTGAGCTTCAATCTCTTGTTTGTATGTAGACATATCTCATCCTCAATAATGGGTACCTGTGCACCCGAATGTGTTAAATCTCTGTCGGTTCAAAAAAATCAAACCTGACCGATGGCGACATCATGAGGATTGCTGCACCTGCTGTCAAAGTGCTTTTGTGCATAGCAGCATAGAATGGAGGGTGTCAGTTAGGGGGTGGTCGTATTTCTTGTAGTTAAACTACAAGCAGTTAATGTGGTGATATTTGTTTTAATTTATATAAAACAATAACTTACTTTAATATAGAATATGTTTAGCGACTTAAGTTTAATAGTAAATGGTCGTAAATTGTCTGTTTTTACAGCGATTAAATACTCTTTTTATATACCAATTTCTTCTATAAGACCTTTGGTGCATGGCAAGAAGTTGTAGGTGGAAAATAGTATAAAAGCGACATAAGCTGTCCTTTGGCGAACCGCTGGTTTAATGTGAAGGCACGATTACCTACTGAATGGCTCCCTGAGTAAAGAGCTGTTTGATGAGCGATGACTCGCCAATCTTGTACTGATTAGCTGATAGGTAACCTTGATTGGCTAGCTGTTTAGCAAGTTCTATCTCTGCGTCATCGACCTCTAGCTGAACGCCGTTACAGAAGAGTTTGAACTGTTCACCATCAGAATAGAGCAGGCGGTTGTTTGGAAGAAGCTCGATACCGTCCTCGGTGGCGCCCAGTATCCAATCATCGTAATCCTCTGGGTCAAGCTGTTCAGTTTGATCAGGATACTTAGGTTCTGAAAACAAGGACCCTAAAGCGCTTTCAAGCTGTTCCCGATTGGATAAAAGTGCTTTTAGGCGCTGTTCGATTTGAGTGATGGACGCTTGATCGATCTCCCCCGGCGATTGGCAAAGAGTTCGTTTAGGATCACTAAACCGGTGTTCGCTAGTCAGGGCTTCACCGATGCTGTCTGATACGGTTCGCAGTATCTCGGCATCGGATGGTGCTCTGAATCCTGCAGAGTAGGTGACGCAATCTTCACTGGTTGCTATGCCGTTATGAGCGACTTGTGGAGGGAGGTAGAGCATATCGCCCGGCTCCAGATCAAAGCTCTCTAGGCATTGGAATTCACTCAGAATCATAACCGGCGCATCCGGTAAACGGGGTGATTGGCTGGATTCGATAGCACCCAACTCCCAGCGACGTGTCCCTTTAGCCTGAATTAAAAAGACATCGTAGTTGTCATAGTGTGGTCCAACACCACCACCCGGCGTTGCATAGCTGATCATCAGATCATCGATGCGCCAGTTAGGGACAAAGTTGAAGGCATCTAGCAATGCTTTTGCTTCGGGGGAGTAGTGGTCTACGGCTTGCACTAGAAGCGTCCAGTGCGATTCTGGAAGATGTGCGAAGGTCTCCTCATTTAGAGGACCACATTCCAACTGGTATTCTGAGCTGTCCGGTTTGAATTGAATCAGTCTCGATTCGACTTCCTCTTCGAGGGATAAGCCTGCCAATTCATCAGAGCTGACAACGGGTTCAAGGTCGGGAAATGCATTGCGAATTAACACTGGTTTCTGTTGCCAATAGTCACGCAGAAACGTCTCAACCGTTAAATCACCCCAGTTAATTGTGTACATAGCCAATCCTTTAAAAATGATGGCTTCATTTTAAATTAAAGGGCCGGTGGGTGATATCTACTTTGTTAAGAATTCCAGTGACTGGCTTTAGCCTGTCATCTGCTTTATCGGTGTTTTCCAGATAGGTATTAAATTCTAACTGCGGATGACAGGCTGAAGGCCAGTCACCGTCGCTACTAGCTAGATGCATACGAAAATTAATCGCGACCTCTTCGAGATCGCTCCAACAACCTAACTGCGGATGACAGGCTGAAGGCCAGTCACCAATAGATGAATTAGATAGACCGATCCTGGGTGAGCTACTATTATTCAGTGATGAATGAATTACAGATTACACGAGTCGATTACCTAGACCCGCAACAGGGTAAAGATCTTGTCACTCTATTAAATGCCTATGCATTGGATCCCTTGGGGGGTGACACTCCGCTTAGTGATGAAGTGAAGCAGGCTCTTCCTGCTAAATTAGCTGAGGTAGACGGTGCAAATAGCTTTATTGCCTATGTGAATGATCAGCCAGTGGGGCTGCTTAATGCCTTTATGGGCTTTAGCACCTTTAATGCCGCTCCATTGATCAATATTCACGACGTTTATGTGGCACCCCAAGCGAGAGGTAAGGGTGTTGTCGATGCACTCTTTGCTGCTATCGAAGCGGTGGCTAAGGAGTTGAACTGCTGCAAAATTACCTTGGAAGTATTAGAGGAGAATGGCGTTGCTCAGTCTGCTTACAAACGGTTGGGCTATAAAGGCTACGATCTTGGTGAACTAGGGGGTGAAGCCCTCTTTTGGCAGAAAAAACTGTCGTGAAAATCCCTCTTATCATCCTCCCCAAGCTCTCTAAAAAGAGCTTTTTGGTTGTTTTCATAATATTGACGGCATTTACTCTGTTCAATGTGAATAAGAGTTATAAAACCTATACGGTGCTTAACAATGCGAGGTTGTTGGGTTCTGAGACCGCTGCAGATATCCGTGCTAAAGATACACTGAGTGATTTAATTGACCATTATCAGGTTTCATTAGAGGGATTGGTAGGGGTGCTAGGTGCGCCGTTGCCAGAGAAGAGCTCAACGTTAAAATCGATTGCGGAGAGTCGAGGTATGAGTGAACTGACTCTGATTGCTAAGGTTCAGTCTTTAGTTCCCCAGTCAGGTGATTTGCAGCAGAGTGATGATGGCTCTTGGTCAGCGTCGCTCAATGAGCTCTTGTATGAGGGGTTGGCTCTTTATGGTCTTCCTATCGTGCTAGCGGTTGTATTACTTGGTGCTTTAGGTTTGCCTGTACCAGCGGGTCCAATGACCGGAATAGTGGGGCTAATGGCCTTCTCAGGTCTGTTCGATGCTTTTTTTGCGGCTGTTGGGATAGTGGTTGCAGCGTTTTTAGGTGATGTTCTGTTGTTTGAGTTGGGTCGACGAATGGATACCGCTTGGTTCGATAAGCACGGCGCAAAATTTGGTTTCAATAAGAAGAGTCGTCACAGGGTAGAGCATCTTTTTCACCGTTGGGGCTCTTTGACACTAATACTGTCGAGATCTTTGGTGGCGCACATCAGTGCGGTTGTCAGCCTGATGGCAGGTGCCTCTTCATTAGGTCGAACAAAATACTGGCTAAACTGTCTAATAGGTCGGCTTGGTTGGTTGTTAATCTATTTTGGTTTTGGGTATTTCGTTGGGGATAATCTTGCAATGGCAGGTAGCTTCTTGGGATACCTGAGTTTAAGTTTGTTGGGGCTGTTACTGATCATTGTGCTCTTTGATCAGTACCACAAGCAAAGTCATAGAGTGGTATGAGGTAACCAGGGAAGCTATGTTTGAATCGGTTCGTTCTTTAACAATGGAAGCGGCACTTGAATTGGCTAAAACCGTTCAAGCTGAAGCGGATACTCAAGGGTTCGCCATGAATGTGGTTGTCGTCGATCGCTCAGGTCTGCCTTTAGTGGTACTCAGAAACCCTAAGGCGCCGGATGCCTCTTTGGAGTTTGCGGAGCGTAAAGCTTACACCGCTGCGAGCTATGGCTGGCCAACCGCTAAGTGGCAGGAGATTGTGGGTGAGCGTCCATTGGTGATGCAGGGGCTAGCGCAAAATCCTAAAGTCTCTCTGATCGCTGGTGGTCTACCCGTTAAGCTGGGCGATGAAACCATCGGGGGGCTAGGGGTAGCAGGTGCTAAAGCGCCAGAGGATCATGCGGTTGCCGCTGCGGGTTTAGAGGCGTTTTTGGAAAAGCCTTAATGCGTGTGTGAAAGGGAAGACGAGTTCAATAGATTGTTGTTGGAGCCTTATCGAAGATGAGGCGATGTCCGGTTTCGCGACCTCTGCGAGATCGCTCCTACGGGGGTTCGGCCATTTGCGATCGAGAATGCGTTCGATGGATTGTTGTTGGAGCCTTATCGAAGATGAGGCGATGTCCGGTTTCGCGCGTTAGCTTCCCTTGTTTTCGCGATCCAGGGTCTCTTCGACGGCGTTGAGAATGCCTCGTAACATACCCATCTCGGTTTTCTCTGGACGGGTGCGATTGAAGTAGCGTTTCAGTTTATCCAATACGCGTCCTTCGTGTTGAGGGATGATAAAGCTGACGCGACGTAGCACGCGCTCTAGGTGTTCAAAGAATAGAACCATCTCATGTTGGCGCGGGTAGGGTGCCTCTTCAACTTTTTCAGGTGCTAGGCGACTGGCACGGCGTAACTCATAGCAGACCAGTTGAATCGCCTGTGAAACATTCAAAACCGGGTAGTCCGGGTTGGCATCAATAAACAGGTGTCGATTACACATCAGCATCTCTTTATTGTTTAAACCCATAGTCTCGCGCCCAAAGATGATCGCGATTTCGCCGGAGTGTGATTCAGTATGAATCTGTTGTGCAGCGCTCTCTAAGTCTTGCAAGGGGAGGTCGAAGGTTCTTTCACGAGCACTGGTGCCGACCACCAGCTGACAGTCTGCAATCGCCTCTTCGAGGGTTGCAACTACCTTCGCACTCTCCAATAAATCTTTAGCGCCAGCGGCACGCGAAGTGGCCTCTTCACTTGGAAACTCACGAGGGTTGACTAGCCAGAGTTGGCCCAGTCCCATGTTCTTCAGTGCGCGAGCCGCCGCTCCAATGTTTCCAGGGTGGAAGGTCTCGACTAAAACGATTCGAATGTTGTTCAGCATGATGGGTGATCTGTTGTGTTAAACAATAAAAACGCCCCATAAGGAGCGTTTTATTCAGCGCTTCATCGATTAGATGCGAGACGCTTGTTCTGCTGCATTACCGACGTAAGTACCCGGTGTCAGTGTGCGAAGCTCTGCTTTAGCGGACTCTGGGATCTCAAGTGTTTCGATGAAATCGAGCATCACCTCTTTAGTCATCCCTTTACCGCGAGTCAGTGCTTTTAGCTTCTCATACGGCTCTTCAATCGCATAACGGCGCATCACTGTCTGGATAGGCTCAGCTAGCACTTCCCAGCTGTTGTCTAGATCTTCATCTAGGCGTGCCGCGTTCACTTCAAGTTTGCTAATGCCTTTCAGTGTCGATGCATAGGCAATCAGACTGTGGCCAAACCCGACACCTAGGTTACGCAGTACGGTTGAGTCTGTTAGATCGCGCTGCCAGCGAGAGATTGGCAGTTTCATGGTCAGGTGGCCCATTACTGCGTTCGCGATGCCCAAGTTGCCCTCTGAGTTTTCAAAATCAATTGGGTTAACTTTATGTGGCATGGTTGATGAACCCACTTCGCCAGCAATCGTTTTCTGCTTGAAGTAACCCCAGGCGATGTAGCCCCAAACGTCACGATCAAAGTCGATCAGGATGGTGTTGTAACGACAGACTAGGTCGAACAACTCAGCAATGTAGTCGTGAGGTTCAATCTGCGTCGTGTAGGGGTTGAAGTTCAATCCTAGACCTTCAATAAAGCTCTTGGCATTCTCTTCCCAGTCGATCTCTGGGTATGCGCTTAGGTGGGCATTGTAGTTACCAACGGCACCGTTAATCTTGCCAAGGTACTCGATGCTGTCTAGCTGCTTGATTTGACGACGCAGACGGTAAGCTACGTTAGCCATCTCTTTACCTAAGGTCGATGGTGAAGCTGTCTGGCCGTGGGTGCGCGATAGCATTGGCTGAGTGGCAAAATCTTGTCCGATCTTTGCAATGGCCTGTTCAATCGCTTCCATCTCTGTGCGCATTACGGCGACGCCGTTTTTCAGCATCAGTGCGTGAGACAGGTTGTTAATATCTTCACTGGTGCAAGCAAAGTGAACAAATTCGCTGATCGCGTTTAGCTCTGCATTGCCAGAGATCTGCTCTTTAATGAAATACTCAACCGCTTTTACATCGTGGTTGGTGGTGCGCTCGATCTCTTTGATGCGCTCAGCCTGTTCTAAAGAGAATTCTGCAACCAGTGTATCTAACAGTGCATTGGCTTCGCTGCTTAATGCAGGGACTTCAGTGATCTGCGGATGTGAAGCTAATTGCTGCAACCAACGGATCTCAACTTCAACACGGAAGCGGATCAATCCGAATTCGCTAAAAATAGTACGAAGGGCAGAGGTTTTGCTTCCGTAGCGGCCATCAACGGGCGATACGGCTGTTAGAGCAGTGAGTTCCATGAATGGGGTCTCTTGAATAGCGTGAATTTAAGGGTCGAGATTATATAGAAAAAAGCAGAGGTTGGGGAGTGTCTAAGGTTGTGGTGACAGGCTTTAGCCTGTCATCCGCTCTATCAGCAATTTCCAGCGCCTCCATTGGAAGCCCGTCAGTGGATGACAGGCTAAAAGCCAGTCACCGCAACTTCGCGCTAATTCGCTCCCACATCCGAGTTCCGTACTATATTTCTACGAAGCACAATTGTAGTAGCGAATTCAGCGAAGCTGAAACCGCAAAAGAACCTCGCAACGATCCTTAATTAATTCCGCTTCAGCTCTTGAAGAGCGTCACCGACGCGCGATCTAAAGAAGATCAGATGCCAGCGTTGGCCGCCAACCTGTCTCCAAAGAATAGCCGCTCGAATGCCTGCCAGTAGAAGGGCGCGTATGCGGGCTGCATTTTCATTGTTCTGCAGATTGCGTGGGTCACCCTGTACCTGAATTCTGAAATTAAAGTTGCTGATCGTCTCTTGATAGAGAGCGTCAATACCAGCTAGTACTGAACTGTGAGTAAATCGACTGGCATCGGTCGGTTCGTCATCACGGTGATTGTTCAGCCAGAAGTAGTCCGCTTTTTTTGCAAGCTCATCCAGACGCTCTGAAATGGTATTCAGGTAGTCGCTGTTCTTGGCCAGTTTGCGCTCCAATGTGATCAGGCTTAGTGCGTAGCGCATCACCATTGGTGAGTAAGCATTCTCTTTTTTATCAATAATTTGCTGTATTGAATTAAAGCCGTCATTAAGATTGATTTTAAGTTGCTGCCGGCCGCCGAAGATATCCTCAGTCGTAGCTGGGTTCATCTCGAACAGTGACGCGATAGAGACTTCGAAACTGCTGCTTGAACAGCTCCCTTGGCGCGCAATCTGATCGACGAGGTGGGCTGCTTGAAAGATGGCAGCCATTGCGATCGCCTGCTCCTGTTTTGCCCTCGACATCTATCTATCCCCCCAAGTCAGATCTCGTGAACTCTGTTCAATGACACCGCCGCCTAAGCAGAGATCGCCTTGATAGAGAACTAGTGATTGTCCCGGTGTAACTGCTCGTTGAGGTTGGTCGAAATAGACCTTGTAGCCCTTTTCATGCTTTTCGATGCGGCAGGCTTGATCCGCTTGTCGGTAACGGACTTTTGCGGTGCAACTCATCGGTAGCTGAGGCTCTTCACCGTTGATCCAAAAAATCTCGGACGCATAGAGCCAATCACTGTAGAGCAGCTCATTATCGATGCCTTGCACTGCGATCAGTTCATTAGCGTTCAAATCTTTACCCGCCACGAACCACGGCTCTTCGGAGTAGTTGGCCAGGCCACCAATGCCGAGGCCCTGACGCTGGCCAAGGGTGTAGTACATTAAGCCCTGGTGTTTTCCGATGACATCCCCAGTGGGTGTGACGATATTGCCTGGTTGAGCGGGGATGTACTGTTTTAAGAAATCGGTAAAGCGACGTTCACCGATGAAGCAGATACCCGTGCTGTCCTTCTTCTTGGCAGTAATTAGATCAAGCTTTTCAGCAATCTCACGAACCTTAGGTTTCTCCAACTCACCAACAGGGAATAGCGTCATGGCCAGCTCTTGGTGGCCCACTTGGTGTAAGAAGTAGCTCTGATCCTTGTTGGGATCTAGACCTTTTAACAGCTCGCCCTTTCCACCCTGCAGGCGACGACGTGTGTAGTGACCAGTTGCGATCATGTCGGCACCCAGTAGTTGTGCATACTCAAGAAAGGCTTTGAATTTGATTTCACGGTTGCAGAGGATATCTGGATTGGGGGTGCGACCCGCTTTGTACTCTTCTAAAAAGTGTTCGAAGACGTTGTCCCAATACTCTGCAGCAAAGTTAGCCGTATGAAGCTTGATCTCAAGTTTGTCGCACACCGCTTGTGCATCGGCTAGATCCTCAAGAGCGGTACAGTACTCAGTACCGTCGTCCTCTTCCCAGTTTTTCATGAACAGACCTTCAACTTGGTAGCCCTGTTCTTTTAAAAGGTATGCAGAGACAGAGGAGTCCACGCCGCCAGACATGCCGACAATAACTTTTGTCTCGGTGATCGATTTTGTGCTCATGAAGTCAGTCTAATTGATCGTGTATTAAATTAAGTGGGTAGCGTTTGCCTGCCAAATAGTCATCGATGCAGTCCAGTACCAGGTGGCTGCGTAAACGGTGCTTGTTCTCTGCTACCTCATCGCGCGTCATCCAGACCGCTTGGAGAATCCCCTCATCCAATGCTTGTTCAGGATTATGCGACAGCGCATTCGCGATAAAAGTCACCCTATGGAAGGTGAGATCTAATTCAGGCACGCGGTAGACATAGAGTCCCAGTAGGGCATCCAGTTCAACGCTCCATGCGGTCTCCTCTTCGGTTTCACGCAGTGCTGCTTGAAACAGAGTTTCTCCATTTTCAACATGGCCAGCTGGCTGGTTAAGCACCTTTTGATCGCCGTTGATGATCTCTTCTACCAGTAAAAAGCGATTCTCTTTCTCAACAATTGTTGCGACGGTCGCATGTGGAAACCAGCGGTTTGGTTTGGAGTCGTGCATCGTTTAACTATCTGCAATAAAATAGCTGATTATCATATCAGATTTTAAGCCGTTTCTAGGCGGTGTTTCTTAATTTTGAGGTCAGAATGCAAGATCGCATTGAAGTCGTTACGCAACCGATTGACAGTTCAGATGGTTTGACTTGGTTGAAAGAGTCACCAGAAGGGGTGGGGGCACTGGTCTCATTCACAGGCATGGTGCGTGAATTGCCGGATGCCGATTTAGAGTTCATGGAGCTAGAGCACTACCCAGGCATGACTGAAAAGGCCTTAGCCAATATAGCGACTCAAGCACGAGAACGTTGGCCGCTAAAACGTATCTATATTGTGCACCGAGTCGGTCCTATGGGGCTGTCCGAAGAGGTTGTGCAAGTGGCTGTGAGTTCGGCGCATCGCAATGCTGCATTTGAAGCGGCCAGCTTTATTATGGATTATCTAAAACGTGACGCGCCGTTTTGGAAGCGTGAGGTGAGTGATAAAGGATCGGTTTGGGTCGAGCAGAAAGCTAGCGACGTCGAGGCCGCGAAGAGCTGGGGCGACCGCTAGTCCGCCTGTTATTCGCAGGTTGAGTTCTCTTTTTAGGCAGTGGTGCTAGGTTAACGTCCAACTTTCGCCACTCGCCTGGTGCTAAATCATCGATTGTCCACTCACCCACGGCATAGCGAATCAAACGTAAGGTTGGAAATCCGACGGCCGCCGTCATTCGTCTGACTTGGCGGTTTTTCCCTTCACTGATGACCAGCTCAATCCAGCTGGTTGGTATGTTTTTGCGCTCACGAATCGGTGGTGTTCTTGGCCAGGGTTCATCGATCTGGATGATGTTTGCTTTGGCGGGGCGGGTTAAGCCATCTTTTAGCTCTACCCCTTGTCTTAGCTGATCCAAAGCCTGTTCAGTGATACTGCCCTCTACTTGAACCCAGTAGGTTTTGGGGAGTTTGAACTTAGGATGTGCGAGTCGGTGCTGCAGTTCGCCGTCACTGGTTAAGACCAGTAGTCCTTCGGAATCGTAATCTAAACGGCCTGCGGCGTAGATTTTGGGGATATCAATGAACTGTGCAAGCGTGTCTCTACCCTGATCATCGGTAAAGGTGGGTAGGACATTAAAGGGTTTGTTCAGTAGATAGAGGGTAGACATAGGGTAGGAGTACTCAAAACTTATCGCGCAGTGTACGCGATAAGTCTGCCAGCCCCAAGTCCCAGAATGAGCCCTTTTAGGCTACGTCGAACTGAATATTGATAGCGTGGTAGCCGCTCTCGACGGGTTTAGCGTCAAAGACGACCTCTTGACCCGCTTTAAGGGTTTTATAGCCCTCTTTCTGAATAGCACTGAAGTGTACGAAAAGCTCCTGATCAAACTGATCACACAGAATAAATCCAAAACCTTTGACGTTGTTGAACCACTTCACCTGACCTCTATGCATGACATCCTCCTATGCAATCTGATCTGTAACATGAGTGCGTAAACTGGTTAAATGAACGATCCGTAATGGGTTCAACACACTGACTGTTTGTTACACTTAAAGAGTATTTAGCGGGCGCTGGGTAATGAAGCGCTTTTCGAAAAATGCATAAACTCTAAAGCGGTAATTTTTTATATTTAGATTAATTTGGTGAAAATGAGTATTACAAAGCGTCATGCACAGCCTGAAATGTCCGATCAAGACGACGATCAACAGCATCCACCGGGATTGGCCACGGCTGAGGCGAAACCTGAATTGAAGCAACCCTCGCTCTATCGAGTGCTGCTCATGAACGATGACTACACGCCGATGGAGTTTGTGGTTCAAGTGTTAATGGGCTTCTTTAACATGAGCGAAGAGAAAGCCACTCAAGTGATGTTGGCCGTTCATACCCAAGGCAAAGGCGTCTGTGGCGTCTATACTAAAGATGTTGCTGAGACAAAAGCGGCACAAGTTAATCAGTATTCACGTGACAATAAACATCCGCTACTCTGTGAAGTAGAGCAGGCATAAGGAGATTCGCTATGTTGAATCGAGAGTTAGAAGATACCCTAAGTCAGGCTTTTCAATCAGCCAGTACGTCTCGTCACGAGTTTTTGACCGTTGAACATCTGTTATTGGCCTTGATCGATAATCGTCATGCGTTTGAAGTACTGGCTGCCTGCGGGGCTGACTTTGCTGCACTGGTCAATCAGCTGCACAACTTCCTTAAAGAGACAACGCCTCAGCTTCCCGATAATGTCGAAGCGTCCGAAACCCAGCCAACACTTGGTTTTCAGCGTGTCCTTCAGCGCGCGGTATTTCATGTCCAGTCGTCGGGCAAGACCGAGGTCACCGGCGCCAATGTTCTGGTTGCTATTTTCAGTGAGCAAGAGAGCCAAGCTGTTTACTTCCTTAAGATGCAAGGGATAGAGCGGTTGGACGTCGTGAACTTTTTATCGCATGGCGTTTCGGACAGTGAGTCAGACAATGAGCAGCAGTCTGCTGCAGCGGATGCGAAAGATGAGCAGAAACAGGAGAGTGCGCTCTCTAAGTATGCGATCAATTTAAACAAACAGGCAGCGGTTGGTCAGATCGACCCGCTGGTGGGGCGTGACTCAGAGGTTGAGCGTGTTGTTCAGATTCTGTCACGTCGTCGCAAGAATAATCCGCTGTTAGTGGGTGAGGCCGGTGTCGGTAAGACAGCCATTGCAGAGGGTTTGGCGAAGCTAATCATTGAAGAGCAAGTGCCTGATGTGATTGCCAATTCAGTGGTCTACTCCTTAGATTTGGGTGCGCTGGTTGCTGGGACGAAGTATCGTGGCGACTTTGAAAAACGCCTTAAGTCACTGCTAAACGAGATCAAAGATCAGCGCGAAGCGATTCTGTTCATTGATGAGATTCACACCATTATTGGCGCCGGCGCCACTTCGGGTGGCTCTATGGATGCCAGTAATCTGCTCAAGCCTCTATTAAGCTCAGGTCAGTTGCGCTGTATTGGATCAACGACTTTCCAAGAGTTCCGCGGCATTTTTGAGAAAGATCGCGCCTTGGCACGCCGTTTCCAAAAAGTGGACGTGTTAGAGCCTAGTGTCGAAGATACCTACCAAATTTTGAAAGGTCTTCGATCACGCTTTGAAGAGCATCACGAGATACGTTACACCGATGCTGCCCTGAAGTCGGCGGCTGAAATGGCGGATCGTTACATCAATGAGAAGCATCTTCCAGACAAGGCGATCGATGTCATCGATGAGGCGGGTGCTTATCAGCGACTCATTCCTGAAGAGGATCGAGTTGAAGCGATTGATGTGCCCGAAATCGAGACGATTGTCGCTAAGATCGCTCGAATCCCGCCTAAGTCGGTTTCAGCTTCTGACAAGCAACAACTGGCTAAGCTTGATACCAATTTGAAAATGGTTGTTTTGGGTCAGGATGAAGCGATCGATAACCTGTCGGCGGCAATCAAGCTATCACGTGCTGGACTTAAAGAGCCCAACAAGCCGGTCGGTAGCTTCTTATTTGCCGGGCCAACAGGTGTGGGTAAAACCGAGGTGACATCGCAACTGGCTCGTATTTTAGGTATTGAGCTGATTCGTTTTGATATGTCGGAATACATGGAGCGTCATACTGTCTCCCGATTGATCGGTGCGCCACCAGGGTACGTTGGTTTTGACCAGGGGGGTCTGTTGACCGAGGCGGTGACTAAATCACCGCACGCTGTTGTGCTGCTTGATGAGATAGAGAAAGCTCACCCCGAAGTCTTTAACCTACTGTTGCAGGTGATGGACAACGGTACCTTGACCGACAACAACGGTCGTAAAGCTGATTTCCGTAACGTGATTCTGATCATGACCACCAATGCCGGTGCTGAGGATATGGGACGTGCCAGCTTTGGTTTTGCTAAACAAGACCACAGCAGTGACGGTATGGAGGCGATTAAACGACTCTTTACACCTGAATTCCGTAACCGTTTGGACTCTATCGTTCAGTTCAAAGCGCTGACGAGAGAGATCGTGCGTGGTGTGGTTGATAAGTTCCTTATGGAGCTACAGGTTCAGCTAGACGATAAAAAGGTCAGTATTCATGCCAGTGATGAAGCCTGCGATTGGCTGGCCGAGCATGGCTATGATGAGAAGATGGGTGCGCGTCCAATGCGTCGCCTAATTCAAGAGAAGATCAAAAAGCCGTTGGCCGAGAAGATCCTGTTTGGTGAACTGTCGGAAGAGGGCGGATCCGTTGAGATTGTAGTGAACCCTGAAGGTGAACTCGATCTTGAAACCAGCACAGAAACAAAAATGGCCACTGTATAGTGGCCATTTTTTTGTAGGTCTCAATTAACGAGCGCGGTAAGTGATACGACCCTTGTTCAAATCGTAAGGAGTCAATTCAACTTTAACCTTGTCACCCGTAAGGATACGGATGTAGTTTTTACGCATTTTGCCAGAGATGTGCGCGATTACTACGTGACCATTCTCTAGTTCTACACGGAACATCGTGTTGGGAAGGGTATCGATTACCGTTCCTTCCATTTCAAAAGCGTCTTCTTTAGCCATTAATACCTACCTTTGGAATTCTTTACCAAGTATCGCTTAGCGTGGAATTGATCGCTTTTGTGCGTTACTTGACCTGAAGGTCGCGTATTCTGCACTAAATTGCTAAAAAAGTGAAATAGTTTAGGTCGTAGACTCTGGTCGGCTAGACAATCACTTGATCATATCGTCCGTGGCATCAACCCAAACATCATCCAGCAAGATCTCAATGGGTTGATACTGTGTTTTGTAGGCCATCTTTTTACAGTTTTTCACCCAGTAACCTAAGTAGTTGTAGGGAAGGTTAATCTGTTTTAGGTACTCCATCTGCCAGAGAACAGCAAACACGCCAAGGCTGCGTTGATCATGATCAGGACTAAAAAAGCTGTAGACCGCTGATAGACCATCAACGAGCTGATCGGTCACAGCGACTGCGAGCAGTTCACCATCAGTATCACGATACAGGTGAAACTGCGTGCTTTGGTTGCTCTCCACCAGAAAACTGATGAACTGATCTTGAGAGGGTGGGTACATATCACCGTCATCATGGCGTGCGTTGATGTAACGGGCGTAAAGATCGTATATCTCTTCATCGAAACGCGGTTCGATCGTCTCTACTAAGATGTCTCGGTTTTTATTCCAAATGCGACGTTGAGATTTTGAGCGTTTAAAACGATCGACCGGAATGCGCGCTGAGATACAGGCAGCACAGCCATCGCAATGGGGGCGGTAAACGTGGGTGCCACTGCGTCGGAAGCCATATTGAGTCAGTTGCGAGTAGGTCGGTTTATCTAGGGGGGCTTGTGGGTCAACGAACAGAGTTTTGGCTGTCGCTCGCTCTATATAGCTGCAGTCATGATCAGGCGTGACAAAAAACTTAAGCGTTTGCAGATTCGACATCGGGATACCAATTTCGCTTTGCCCAAGGATTATGGCTAGGAGTCCTTTTGCAATGTGTTAACAGCTGCTCAAACTCGGTCCGTTCGATCTCAACTGCACCCAGTGAGGCCAGATGTGGATTGTAGATCTGGCAATCAATTACAGCATAGTTCGCTTTTTCTAATTCTGCACAAAGAATTTTAGTGGCCAGTTTAGACGCGTCTGGTACACGCGAAAACATCGACTCGCCAAAAAAGAGTCGTCCGATCGCAATGCCGTATAAACCACCGACAAGTTGATCATCTTGGTAGACCTCTACAGAGTGGGCGATCCTTTGGTGGTGTAGCTCGGTGTAGGCGGAAATAATCTGCTCGCTTATCCAAGTGCCATCCTCTCCTCTGGGCGCAGCACACTGCCTAATAACCTCTTCGAACTGAGAGTCGATTCTGACGGTGAATTGCTCTTTTCTGAGGCGCTTTTTAAGCGATTTTGATTCGTGGAATTGTGTTGGGTAGAGCACGCAGCGGGGAGAGGGTGACCACCATAGAATCGGGTCGTCTTCGCTAAACCAAGGGAATATCCCCTGTGGGTAGGCGGCAGCTAACCAGGCTGCATTCAGCTCCCCGCCGGCAGCCAACAACCCGTTTGGGTCATCGAGTGCGAGGCGGGTGTCTGGGAAATAGGGCTCTCCCGGAGTGAGCCAGGGGATCATTGGATTACTTAGCTAGATCGTCAAGGTAGCGTTCTGCATCCAGTGCTGCCATACAGCCAAAACCAGCTGAGGTGATCGCTTGACGGTATGAGTGGTCAGCGACGTCACCGGCTGCGAATACCCCTTCAATACTGGTTTGAGTGGCGTTACCTTCAAGACCTGTTTTGATTTTAAGGTAGCCATGTTGCATATCCAGCTGGCCGTCAAAGAGTTCAGTGTTGGGTTTATGGCCGATTGCAATGAAGACACCTTGAGCGTCAATCTCTTGAGTCTCACCAGTTTCGGTACTTTTCACGCGAATACCGGTTACACCCATATCGTCGCCCAGCACTTCATCGAGCTGGTTGTTCCACATCAGAGTGATGTTGCCATTCTCAGCACGTTCAAAAATCTTATCTTGCAGGATCTTTTCAGAGCGCAAGGTATCGCGGCGGTGAACAAGGACCACCTCTTTTGCAATGTTCGAGAGGTAGAGTGCCTCTTCCACGGCCGTGTTACCACCACCCACAACGACTACCTTTTGATTGCGGTAGAAGAAACCGTCACAGGTTGCACAGGCGCTTACCCCTTTGCCTTTAAACGCCTCTTCAGAGTCCAAACCGAGGTATTGAGCGGAGGCGCCGGTTGCAATGATCAGAGCATCACAAGTGTAGACGCCAGTGTCACCGGTTAGACGGAATGGACGCTCCGTCAATTCAGCTTTATTGATGTGGTCGTAGATGATTTCTGTGTTGAAGCGTTCGGCATGCGCCTGCATACGCTGCATCAATTCAGGACCTTGAACACCCTCAGCATCACCTGGCCAGTTGTCGACATCGGTGGTTGTGGTTAGCTGGCCGCCCGCTTGCATGCCCGTGATAACAACCGGATTTAGGTTGGCGCGAGCTGCGTAGACAGCAGCAGTGTATCCGGCAGGGCCAGAACCAAGAATGATAAGACTGTGGTGTTTAACGTCAATCATAGAAATGTTTCCAAATAAGATGTCATAAAAATGGGTCTAAAGGGTTTATGGGGGTGAATCCCTTTTTTTCAATCACAAGACCTAACCTACCACTTTATGGTATTTTCCCACAGCATAAAGTTGATTGAATTAAGGGTATTTTTTTGAGTAGTAATCAATCGCTGTCAACATTGACGCTAACCACCCAGTTGAACCGTGTGGTTCGCGAAACCTTGCTGGTGTTACTGATCGGTTTAAACCTGCTCTTTATGCTGAGTTTGATCAGTTACGACACGCGTGATTCGGGTTGGTCACATCAAGGGTATCAATCAGAAATTAGCAACTGGGCCGGCTGGTTCGGTGCCTGGATCGCAGACTACTCGGTCTCCTGGTTTGGGGTAGTTGCGTTTGTCATTCCCTTTATTTTGGTTGTCCCTGCCTACCGTTGGTTGCGTCGTCGCTACATTGGCACTCTAGATATGTTGCCCTTTGTGGTAATGCGAACCCTGGGTGCGCTGTTATTTGTTCTTTCGGCCTCTTGTCTAGCCTCAATTCACATTAGCAATGCGGATCTTGGGTTACCTTTCTCCGCAGGTGGGATTTCCGGTCAAGCGCTGGGTGATTTTGCGGTTCGTTGGTTGAATGTAGCCGGTGCCACCGTCGTATTGTGGATTGCTCTGTTAATCGGCCTAACACTCTATGTTGACTCAAGCTGGCGTCAGGTATTGGATTCTATCGGTGGTGGGTTAGAGACGCTCTGGCAGAGTCTTTTTGCGAAGAGTGAAGAGGAGACTCAAAAAGCTACAGTCTCTGAGCGCCCTATGGAAGTTCGTGTTGCAAAAAGAGCTGCGATGCAACGGGTAGAGCCTGATTTTGACGTTGAGCCAGGTAGCATGGAATCCCTCCCGGTGGTCGATTTCGGAGAGCCTTCGTTTGACTCTTCGCGATCTAAACCGCTTGAGATCAAGACCATGGATGATCTGCCTGAGGGTTCTGAGGCTAAGTCAGACAGTGCAGAGGTTAAGCCTGCGTCAAAATCGGTTTTTGACGATGCTAACCGCGAGGATACTGAGAAGCGAACACCGAAAATCGTGCCGCTCTCTGAGACTCATAAACCCTTAGACAGCGATGATGATGCTGAGCCGGTGAAACCCAAAGCCGCTGTGAAGCCTAAGGTGAAAATTCCGAGTCTTGATCTGCTCGATCCACCAGAGATACAGACCGATCAGGGCTATACGGAAGAGGAGGTGGAGCATCTCTCTCGTCTTCTTGAGCAGAAGTTGAATGACTTTGGTGTCGTCGCTGAAGTGGTTGAGGTCAATCCCGGGCCAGTGATCACTCGCTTTGAGATTCAACCAGCTCCTGGTGTTAAAGCCAGCAAAATTTCAAATCTGGCCAAAGATTTGGCACGTTCAATGGCCGTCAGTGCCGTGCGTGTCGTTGAAGTGATTCCCGGTAAGTCGGTGATGGGTATTGAGATACCTAATCACTCTCGTCAGATGGTGCGTCTCTCTGAGGTGCTTAACTCTAAACCCTATCTGGGTGCAGCCTCTAAATTGACGCTGGCGCTGGGTAATGACATCGCCGGCAATCCTGTTGTAGCCAACCTTGCCAAAATGCCTCACTTGCTCGTAGCAGGTACAACCGGTTCCGGTAAGTCGGTCGGCGTAAACGCTATGCTTCTGAGTCTGCTCTATAAGGCGACACCCGAAGAGCTGCGTTTAATGCTGGTCGATCCTAAGATGCTTGAACTCTCTATCTATGATGGCATTCCACATCTGTTAACACCGGTGATTACCGATATGAAAGAGGCGGCCGGTGGTCTACGTTGGTGTGTGGCAGAGATGGAAGATCGTTACCGTCTAATGGCGAAAGTGGGTGTGCGAAACATAGCCGGGTTCAATGATAAGGTTCGTGAAGCGGCCGCTGCCGGTCAGCCTTTGAGGGATCCGCTATGGAATCCGATGGAGCAGGGGCTTTCACCGACAGACCCTGCGCCGGAACTGCAGACACTCCCTTACATTGTGGTGGTGATCGATGAGTTCGCCGACATGATGATGATTGTCGGTAAAAAAGTGGAAGAGTTGATTGCACGTATTGCACAAAAAGCCCGTGCTGCTGGTATTCACTTGATTCTTGCAACCCAGCGTCCATCGGTTGATGTTATTACCGGCTTGATTAAAGCCAACGTCCCGACTCGCATAGGTTTTCAGGTCTCCTCTAAAATTGACTCTAGAACCATTCTCGATCAGTCGGGTGCTGAGAACCTGTTGGGTAACGGCGATATGCTCTACCTGCCTGCCGGTACCAGTGTGCCAAATCGTGTTCACGGTGCGTTTGTAAGTGATGATGAGGTACACCGTGTGGTTGAAGCTTGGAAGGCTCTGGGTGAACCTGATTTTATCGATGCTATCCTAAACGGTGAGGCAGAGGGTGGCGCTGCAGCTGGCGGTGGCGGTGGCCTATTTGATGATGAAGCCGACCCACTCTATGACGAGGCGGTCGCGTTTGTCTTAGAAACTCGTAAAGCGTCTATATCGTCCGTACAGCGCAAGCTAAAAATTGGTTACAACCGTGCAGCTAGAATGATCGAAACGATGGAGGCGGCCGGTGTTGTCTCGCCACCAGGATCGAACGGTCAGCGAGAGGTTATGGCACCGGCAGGTCCAAGGGATTAACGAGATGTTGAGATTCACTAAAACCGCACTGCTCCTTCTATTGTCGCTGCCGATGATGGCCTGGGCCGAAACGGCTGATCAGTTATCAGCACTGCTTCAGTCCCACGCTAGGCTCTCTGCTGCGTTTCAGCAGTACACCCTAGGTGATGATAATTTAAAGTCTGAAAATGCTTCTGGCCGCTTGTGGATTGAAGGGGTTGATCGTTTTCGTTGGGAGACAGAGAGCCCCTTTCCACAAACCATCATCAGTGATGGCCAATGGTTGTGGGTCTATGATCCGGATTTAGAACAGGCGACTCAACGCCCATTGGGCGAGGGCGAAGTGATGACCCCGGCTCGCGTATTGGGTGGTGATGTTGAACAGTTGAATTGCTATTTTAATGTTCAGCAGATTGAGGCCGGCGCCGGAAACAGTCTGTTCGAGTTAACGCCAAAAGAGGAAGGGAGTGCGGAGTTCCAATCCCTGCGCCTACTCTTTAGTGGTGATCTACTTGCCGAACTGTTGATACAAGATGGGCTAGGTCAGCGTTCCCTCATTATGTTGAGTGAACAGAGTTTTCCGGCTGCTTTTGATCAGACGATGTTTCGTTTTGTGCCCCCCACATCGGTTGATGTGATCCTGATGGATCAAAACGGATGAGTGATCTATTCGAAGACGCTCCAGTAACGGCTTATGAGCCGTTAGCGTCTCGCATGCGCCCAAGGTCCCTAGAAGAGTATCGAGGGCAAGAGCACCTCTTTTCTGAGGGCAAGGCGTTGCGTCGCCAACTCGAACAGGGGTCAATCCACTCGCTGATTCTGTGGGGGCCGCCAGGTGTTGGCAAAACGACGTTAGCCAGACTGATTGCACACTATGTAGACGCTGAGTTTATCTCTATCTCTGCTGTTATGGATGGCGTCAAAGAGGTCCGTGCAGCGGTTGAGCGGGCCAAGATGATACGTCAGCAGAGTGGTCGTCAGTCGATCCTCTTTGTTGATGAGGTTCATCGTTTCAATAAATCTCAGCAGGATGCTTTCCTCCCCTATGTTGAGGAGGGGACGCTGATCTTTATTGGCGCCACAACTGAAAACCCCTCGTTTGAATTGAATAATGCCTTGCTGTCGCGCGCCCGTGTCTATCCGTTAAAAGCGTTAACGGCAGAGACTTTAGAGGCGTTACTAGAACAGACCCTCAGTAGCCCAAGAGGCCTTGCAGATCGTGATCTAATTTTTGAGGAAGGGGCTTTGACAGCGCTGGCTCAGGCGGCTGATGGTGATGCACGTCGCGCGTTAAATCTGCTTGAAATCGCTGCGGACCTCTCTGAACCCGTCGAGGGTAAAGAGTACGTGTCGATCGCCGCGCTATCTGATGTGCTCGCTGCTGGTGTGCGCCGCTATGATAAGGGCGGTGATCTCTTTTATGACCAGATTTCAGCCTTTCACAAGTCGGTGAGGGGCTCCAGTTCAGATGGTGCGCTCTACTGGTACTGTCGTATGTTGGATGCGGGTTGCGATCCTCTCTACATTGCGCGCCGCTTAGTCGCCATCGCCTCAGAGGATATCGGTAATGCCGATCCCAGGGCGATGCAGGTGGTGTTGAGTGCTTGGGATGCCTTTGAGCGAGTCGGCCCTGCCGAGGGTGAGCGAGCCATTGCTCAGGCCGCTATCTACTGTGCGTTGGCGCCTAAGAGTAATGCTGTCTATCAGGCGTTTAATCAGTGCTTGGCTGATGTGGCTAAAGATCCAAGTTACGAGGTTCCAGAGCACTTGCGTAACGCGCCGACCCGGTTAATGAAAGAGCAGGGATTTGGTGAAGGGTATCGCTACGCTCACAATGAACCCAACGCCTATGCAGCTGGTGAATCCTACCTGCCACAGGAGATAGCAGATCGCTCCTACTATCATCCTGAAGAGCGTGGTTTAGAGATTAAACTGAGTGAGAAGATGCGCCGCTTACAAGCGGCTGATCAAGCCAGTCCGACTAAGCGTTACCCTAAGGAGAGTAGTTGATGGTCCATCTATTAAGTGTTGCTTTAGGGGGTGCTCTGGGGGCGATGGCTCGTTATTGGTTGAGTGGTTGGCTCAACAGTGCTGATCAAAAGTTACCGGTAGGTACCCTAACGGCTAACGTTGTTGGTTCGTTGTTAATGGGGGTGCTGTTTGTTTTGGTGATGGAGCGAGCTAAATTGCCACCTGAGATGCGCCCGCTGTTAATGACCGGTTTTTTGGGGGCTTTCACCACTTTTTCTACATTTTCGCTGGAAACTGTTACCTTGATTAACGAAGGTCATGTAACGGCAGCCATCTTTTATGTACTATTGTCCGTCGTATTATCAGTCGCAGCACTTTCTGCTGCCATTTGGTTTACTCGACTGCTATAAATTTTGTAAGGATATTTGATCGATGTTAGATCCACGCCAGGTTCGTGAGAACGCAGAGGCTATTGCTGAACAGCTTAAAAAGAAAGGTTACGAGTTCCCTTTAGCGGCATTTAATGCCCTAGAGCAGGAGCGTAAACAGATTCAAGTTGAGACAGAGAACCTTCAGCAGGAGCGTAACACCCGTTCCAAGTCGATCGGCCAAGCAAAAGCACAGGGGCAAGATATCGCACCACTGTTGGCTGAAGTCGGCGAGCTAGGCGCTAAGCTTGATCAATCCAAAGAGAAACTAAACGAAGTACAAGCTAAGTTGGATGATATCCTGCTGAGCACACCGAACCTGCCCGATGACTCTGTACCGGCGGGTGAGAGCGAAGATGATAACGTTGAAGTGCGTGTATGGGGTGAGCCTGGTTCATTCGATTTTGATGTTCAAGATCATGTCTCTCTAGGTGAGGGCTTAGGCGGTCTGGATTTTGAAGTAGCTGCTAAGTTAACGGGCTCTCGTTTTGCGGTGATCAAAGGGCCTCTAGCACGTCTGCACCGAGCGCTGGCGCAGTTTATGCTGGACACTCATATTGAGAAGAACGGATACACCGAGATCAATGTTCCTTTCATGGTCAACAGTGAGTCTCTGCAAGGTACCGGTCAACTGCCTAAGTTTGAGGAAGATCTATTTAAAGTGCCGTTCGGTGAACGTCACTACTACCTGATTCCAACCGCCGAAGTGCCGGTGACTAACCTAGTTCGTGATGAGATTGTCGACGCTGCAACACTGCCGATGGCTTACGCCTGTCACAGTCCATGTTTCCGTTCTGAAGCGGGTTCAGCAGGTCGTGATACACGCGGTATGATTCGCCAACACCAGTTCGAAAAAGTTGAAATGGTTCAAATGGTTAAGCCAGATACTTCGTGGAACGCATTAGAAGAAATGTGTGGGCATGCCGAGGGTATTCTGCAAGCACTGAACCTGCCATATCGTGTGGTAAATCTGTGTGGCGGTGATCTAGGTTTCTCTGCCGCTAAGACCTATGACATCGAGGTTTGGTTACCGGGTCAGGCTAAGTATCGTGAGATCTCATCTGTCTCAAATATGACCGACTACCAAGCGCGTCGTATGCAAGCTCGTTGGAGAAATCCTGAGACAGGTAAACCAGAACTGCTTCACACACTCAACGGTTCGGGTTTGGCTGTCGGTCGTACACTGGTCGCTGTGCTTGAGAACTACCAACAAGCCGATGGCTCCGTAGTTGTTCCTGAAGTACTGAAACCTTACATGGGTGGTACTGAGGTGCTCAGCGCCTAATCGAATCGGGTAGGTTAGAGATGGAAGGTAGATTTGATCTAGTCATCGTTGGCGGCGGCATGGTCGGTGCTGCGGTGGCTCTGTCTCTAGCCGATACCCAACTTAATATCGCTCTACTAGAGCGCTCTCTGCCTGAGGCCTTCAGCGCTGATCAACCTATGGACTTGCGCGTCTCTGCTTTAAGTCCTGCCTCTATCGATCTGTTGGATCAATTAGGTGCTTGGCAGCCCATTCTCTCTTGGCGAGCTTGTCCCTATCAACGCATGCGCGTTTGGGAGATGGATGAAGATGCGCCAGGTCTAGCAGGTCAAGCAGCACGTAATTTAGCAACAGAATTCTCTGCCCAAGAGATCTCAATGTCCGAGCTGGGCTACATAGTTGAGAATCGCCTGGTTCAACGGGCGTTATTAGATCAATTGAGTGGCCAGAGTAATATCAGTTTAATCACTGACGGGGTTGAGCGGATCGACTACTCGGCGGCATCGACCATCATTGAACTCGATTCGGGTAAGTCGTTAATGATTCCTCTGGTGATAGCCGCTGATGGTGGACAGTCAATGGTGCGTGATGCTGCTGCATTAGGTGCGCATCAGTGGGACTACGAGCAGATGGCCATGGTCATTAACGTTGAGACGCTATTGCCGCAACAAGATATCACTTGGCAGCAGTTCCACCCGTCAGGCCCAAGAGCGCTACTGCCTCTGCCAGGATCAAATGCATCCTTGGTTTGGTATGACGCGCCTGAGCGGGTACAGCAGTTGATGTCGATGGAGTTTGATCAACTTAAAACGACCATCGAAGCCAATTTCCCAAATCGATTAGGCGGTATCAAATCGATTCAAGCAAGAGCCAGTTTTCCGCTTCGCAGGTTACATGCCCAGCGCTATGTGGACGAGGGCGTTGCTCTTCTGGGGGATGCTGCACACCAGATCAATCCATTAGCCGGTCAGGGGGTTAATCTCGGGTTTCAGGATGTGGCCGCTTTCTCTGAGGTCATTCATGACGCACTATCGCGAAATGAGTCGATCAGCTCAGTTGATGTACTTAAACGCTACGAACAGAAACGCCGCAACGCTAATCTATTGATGATGCAATCAATGGATCTCTTCTATCGCCTTTTCAGTAATCAGAAAAAGCCCCTCAAATTGGTACGCAATCTAATGCTAGGTATTGCAGGTGCTGCCAAACCCGCACGCGTAAAAGCGCTAAGAATCGCTTCAGGGATTGATCGGTTTTAAACGGTTGGAGCCTTATCGAAGATGAGGCGATTTTCTTCCGATCGCGGCCTTTTCAAGACCGCTCCAACAGTGAGCTAAAACGGGGTCTGACCCCTTTAATCCGTCACCTTCAGCTTGAATTAACATGGATCTGCTCCTATTAATTAACTATATCGATTAAAGGTGTCTGTTATGCGGATTGCGGTTGTTTGGTTTTTTTCTCTATTGATAAGCTCAGTGAGTCAGGCTGGCTTGCCGGTCAGTGACTCGCAGGGGCAATCTTTACCCTCTATTGCTCCTATGTTGGAGAGGGTGAATCCAGCGGTCGTCAACATCTCGACCTTCTCGACCCGACAAATCGTCAATCCACTGTTGAACGATCCCTTTTTTCAACGCTTTTTCAACATTCCCAGAGATGCCTTTCCGCAACAGCGACGCAGTCAGAACAGTGCCGGCTCTGGTGTGATTGTCGATGCCGAGCAGGGTACGATCATTACCAACTATCACGTCATTAAAGGGGCTGACGAGGTTCAGATTGGTCTTACCGATGGGCGCAGTTTTAAAGCCCGTTTGATTGGGGCCGACCCTGAAGTGGACATTGCGGTATTGGATATCGATGCCACGGGATTGAGTGAATTATCGATCCGCGACTCCTCGTCACTCAGAGTCGGTGATTTTGTTGTGGCGATCGGTAACCCCTTTGGGCTTGGGCAGACCATCACAACGGGTGTTGTCAGTGCGTTAGGGCGTTCAGGTTTGGGTATCGAGGGGTATGAAAACTTCATTCAGACCGATGCCTCTATCAACCCCGGCAACTCCGGTGGTGCTCTCGTCGATTTGAATGGAGACCTGGTGGGTATTAATACTGCCATTATTGCGCCAAGCGGAGGAAACGTCGGAATAGGCTTTGCAATCCCCAGTAATATGGCACGACGTGTTGCTGATCAATTGATTGAAGAGGGTCGCGTGACACGTGGCTGGGCAGGGCTTTCGGTACAACCGCTAACCGCTGATTTACGTCAGGCGTTTGGGCTGGATGATCAGCAAAACGGTGTGATCGTTTCCGAGGTGATTAAGAGCTCTCCTGCTGATCGTGCCGGTCTTCAAGTCGGCGACATCATTACCGCACTGGATGGTAGAGCACTGATCTCAGCGGCTACCATTCTTAACGCCGTTGCATTTGCAGGAGAAGGGGATAAACTAAAGCTGGAACTACTGCGCAATGCTGAGCCGCGATCCGCCAAGTTGATAGTCGCCTATCAACAACCTAAATCTGATCCAGAACAGGGGGCTCTTCATCCGTTACTCTCTGGTGCCGTCTTTGAGCCAGTGACCAGTGGCAGAGGGGTTCAGGTCAAAGGTGTTGAACAGGGAAGCCGGGCCGCTCGGGCAGGGTTGGTCGCTGGCGATCTTGTTGTCTCTATCAATCGACGCTCGGTTCGATCCCTAGAGGATCTACAGCGTGAACTCTCTGGCAGTGCCAATCAGTTATTGATTCAACTTCAGCGTGGCCGCTCAATGTTTTATCTGGTCTTAAGATAAATCTGAGATTAGCTAGCAACTTTTCAAAACTGTTCTACACTGAACTCATTAATTACCTAATTGTCATATAGGGCTTAGAGAGAAATCGTTAATGAAAGGTGTAGTGTTTAATATCCTTGAGGATATGGTGGTGGAAAAGGGCGGTGTTGTTCTCTGGCAACAGCTTCTTAACAGGGCCGGCGTTGCGGGTAGCTATATTTCAGTCGATACCTATGAAGATGCCGAACTCTTTAAGATTGTTCATGAAGTCCAACAGGCGCTCGATATTCCCCTAGAGGATGTGATTCGCAGTTTTGGTGATTTCATGTTTGCTAAGCTGGCTGAACGTTACCCTATGTTTGTTGAAGCTGAGGGCGATCTGTTTGGTTTCTTGAAAAGTATCGAGCCGGTGATTCACTTAGAGGTACAAAAACTCTACACAGAGGCTAACCTTCCGACAATTGATTGCGCCAATGGTGACAACAATCGATTGGTAATGAACTATCGTTCGCCGCGAAAACTCTGTATTTTGGCAGAGGGGTTAATCCAGGGGGCGGCCACTTACTATCAAACCCCTATCAAGATTGAGCACCATATCTGTATGCACAGAGAGGCTGACCACTGCGAACTCAGCATAAGTAAAGTGAATGTCTGAAGAGTTAGAGCTATACAAACAAGCGTATGAACGAGAACGTAAAGCGCGCCTTGCAGCAGAGGATGTGCTGGAGACTCGTTCGCGTGAGCTGTTTCTAAAAAACCAGGAGCTCGAAGCCTCTTTGGTTCAGTTAAAAGCGCAGCAAGATGCACTGATTCGATCTGAGAAGTTGGCTACGCTTGGTACGCTTGTCTCTGGCGTGGCACACGAGATTAACAACCCGCTGTCGTTTGTTCACTCTAATGTAGACACCTTGGGTCAGCACAGTGACGCCATTGCTAAACTCTATCCTCTATTGATCGAGTCTCTAGCGGTAGATGAATCTGAACGAGCTGCGTTTGCTGAGCGTGTGTTCAAGTTCCTTGAAGAGGAAGATCTTGAATATTTCACCGATGAATTAGATGAGTTGGTTTCTGATACCAATGACGGTGTCCAGAGGGTGAAGGAGATTGTTCGCAACTTAAGAAGCTTTGCTCGAATGGATGCTCAGGTTAGAACAGAAGCCGATCTTAATGAGGGGATTCGAAGTACCCTTAAATTGATAAACAACCAGATCAGTGCCAACACGCGGGTCAACCTCTCTCTTGAAGAGATTCCCCCAGTGCTCTGTAACCCCGGTGAGATCAATCAGGTCCTTTTAAATATTCTTGTCAATGCAGCACAAGCGCTTGAGGGGCAGCGTGAACCAACCCTAGAGATTTCGTCCAAAGAGAACCAAGGCTGGGTTGAGATATCTATAGCCGATAACGGTAAAGGGATGACCAAAGAGATACAGCAACGTATTTTTGAACCCTTCTACACAACAAAGGATATTGGTAAAGGTACGGGGCTGGGTCTATCCATATCCTATGGCATTATTAGCCACCATCAGGGTGAGCTTTTGGTTGATTCCGCACCAAATAAGGGCACAACTTTCACGCTAAGAGTGCCGATTCACACCCGCTAATCACCGCTTATATAACAACCCATTTTGTTACATAAAAATGTCATATAAATGTGACGAAATTATCTATTTTCTTCTAGCCCGCACCACAGCTGATTCTTCGCCCCTTGCCCAATAAGTCAAGAAATTTTTGACGCATATTTGCTATTGCAAAGTTCGTTTAGATCACTATATTTAGTGTCTGTTGTTTGTCGAATAACTATATATAGTGATTTATGTTAGATAGACAACCACAAGATACAGTGTTGTGTGAAGTAGCGATCAGCACCCTCAGGCAGCACGAGTAATAACACCGACTAAGAAGTGGAATGTCGTTATGCAACAGGGTTTAAAGGTCACAAAACGCGATGGTAGCCAAGAGTCACTGGATCTAGAGAAGATCCACAAAGTTGTAACTTGGGCTGCAACCGGTCTAAAGACTGTATCTGTCTCTCAAGTAGAGCTGAGTGCCAACATGCAATTCTTTGAGGGTATCTCAACATCAGACATCCATGAGACCCTAATCAAAGCGGCTGCCGATCTTATTTCAGAAGAGGCACCTGATTACCAATACCTTGCTGCGCGCCTTGCGATCTTCCACTTACGCAAGAAAGCTTTCGGTGAATTCGAACCACCCCACTTGTTTGCCCATGTCCAAGCTATGGTGAATGACGGTCGTTACGATAAGCACCTTTTAGAAGACTACACTGAAGCGGAATTCAATGAGCTGAACGACTACCTTGCTCATGATCGCGACATGAACTTCAGCTACGCGGCCGTTAAGCAACTAGAGGGTAAATACCTTCTACAAAACCGTGTTACGGGTAAGATTTACGAGAGCCCGCAGCAGCTCTATATGTTGGTAGCTGCTTGTCTCTTCTCTAAATACCCACAAGAGACACGTTTGGGTTATGTGAAACGTTTCTACGATGCCTGTTCTCTGTTTAAACTGTCGCTACCGACGCCGATTATGGCGGGCGTTCGTACACCGACTCGTCAGTTCAGCTCTTGTGTATTGATTGAAACGGGTGACAGTCTGGATTCGATCAACGCGACAGCCTCTTCGATCGTTAAATACGTATCACAGCGAGCGGGTATCGGTATCAACGCCGGTAGTATCCGTGCCCTAGGTAGCCCAATCCGTCAGGGTGAAGCTTTCCATACCGGTTGTATCCCATTCTACAAACACTTCCAAACAGCGGTTAAGAGCTGTTCTCAAGGCGGTGTGCGTGGGGGCGCAGCGACTCTGTTCTACCCAATCTGGCACTTGGAAGTGGAGTCACTATTAGTTCTTAAGAACAACCGTGGTGTCGAAGAGAACCGTGTGCGTCACCTAGATTACGGTGTTCAGATCAACCGAATGATGTACCAGCGTTTGATCAAAGGCGGCAACATCACCTTGTTCAGCCCACACGAAGTGCCTGGCTTGTACGATGCGTTCTTTGCTGACCAAGATGAGTTTGAGCGTCTCTATGAGCAGTACGAACAGGATCCAAATATCCGCAAACAGACGATCAAAGCGGTAGAGCTGTTTGGTATTCTTGCATCCGAGCGTGCATCGACTGGCCGTATCTACATTCAGAACGTGGACCACTGTAATACGCACAGTCCGTTCGATCCTACTGTGGCGCCGGTTAAGCAGTCTAACCTCTGTCTTGAGATTGCGCTGCCAACTAAGCCTTTGAAAGAGGTGAATGATCCGGACGGTGAGATTGCTCTCTGTACACTGTCAGCATTCAACCTTGGCGCACTAGAGAACTTAGATGAGCTTGAAGAGCTGTCAGAGTTGATTGTTCGTGCACTAGACAGTCTGTTGGACTACCAGGATTACCCTGTTCCAGCTGCATACACTGCAACCATGGGTCGTCGTACTCTGGGTGTCGGTGTCACCAACATGGCTTACTACCTAGCTAAGAACTCTGTTCGTTACTCCGATGGCAGTGCTAATGGCCTAGTACACCGTACCTTTGAAGCGATTCAGTACTTCCTGTTGAAGGCATCAAACAACTTGGCAAAAGAGCTCGGTGCCTGTCCTAAATTCAACGAGACCACCTACGCTCAGGGTATTCTGCCAATCGACACCTACAAGCGTGAAGTTGATACCTTCTGCGAAGAGCCATTGAACTACTTCTGGGAGACACTTCGCGAAGATATCCGTGAATTTGGTCTTCGTAACAGCACCCTTACGGCGTTGATGCCCTGTGAGACCTCTTCGCAGATTACGAACTCAACCAACGGCATCGAACCACCACGTGGTTATGTTTCGGTTAAGTCGAGTAAAGATGGTGTGATGAAACAGATCGTACCTGAGTACCTAGAGCTGAAAGATAACTACGAACTCTTGTGGTCAATCCCAGACAACGAAGGCTACCTACAGTTGGTCGGCATCATGCAGAAATTCGTAGACCAATCAATCTCTGCAAACACTAACTATGACCCGGCTAAGTTCCCAGGTGAGAAGGTGCCAATGAAGCAGTTGTTGAAAGATCTTCTAACCGCATACAAGTACGGTGTTAAGACACTTTACTACCACAACACTCGTGACGGTGCTAAAGATCAGCACGATGACATGGGTGGCTGTGAAGGCGGCGCTTGTAAACTTTAAATCTGTAGTTCGCCGCCCAGTACTTCGGGCGGCTGTTTAAACTTTTACGAAGAGGTTAGGGCAGATGTCTTACTCTACATTCAGTACCAGTAATCACGATGCAACTCGCGAACCGATGTTTCTAGGTCGCAGTGTTAACGTTGCACGTTACGACAAACAGAAATACCCAATCTTTGAAAAGCTGATCGAGAAGCAGCTCTCTTTCTTTTGGCGCCCAGAAGAGGTTGATCTAAGTACTGACCGTAAAGACTTCATGGCATTGCCAGAGCATGAACAGCACATCTTCTTGAGCAATCTTAAATACCAAACCCTACTCGATTCAGTGCAGGGTCGGTCGCCAAACGTCGCGTTTTTGCCGATCGTCTCTATCCCTGAGCTTGAGACCTGGTTTGAAACTTGGGCGTTCAGTGAGACCATTCACAGCCGTTCGTACACGCACATCATTCGCAACATTGTCACTGAACCGTCTAAAGTGTTCGATACCATCGTAACGAATCCTGAGATTGTTGAGCGAGCCGAAGCGGTGACGCGTCTTTACGATGAGTTGATAGAGCTAGTGAATGTCTTCACCATTCATGGTGAAGGTAAGCACACAATCGACGGTAATCTGGTCGATGCAACGCTCTACAACATCAAAACGAAACTCTACTTAACGCTGGTATCTGTTAACGTTTTGGAAGCGATCCGTTTCTACGTTAGCTTCGCCTGTTCATTTGCATTTGCAGAGCGTGCAGTTATGGAGGGTAATGCGAAGATTATCCGTCTGATTGCACGTGATGAAGCGCTGCACCTCACCGGCACACAGCACATGATCAACATCATGGCCTCGGGTGCTGATGATCCTGATTTCAAACAGATCGCTATTGAGCAGAAAGAGGAAGTGATCAAACTCTTCCGTGATGCGGCAGAACAAGAGAAATCTTGGGCAGAGTATCTCTTTAGTCAGGGCTCAATGATCGGTCTAAACGCGCGAATTCTGGGTGATTACGTTGAGTACATTACCAACGTTCGAATGAAAGCTTTGGGTCTAGAAGAGATCTTCGAGAACCGCGCTAACCCATTGCCTTGGATGAACTCATGGTTGGTCAGCGATAACGTCCAAGTGGCTCCTCAAGAGTCAGAAATCAGCTCCTACCTGGTCGGTCAAATCGACAACGAAGTAGGGGATGAGGATTTCGAAGGCTTTGACCTTTAATTTGAGGGTTTGACGATGTCGGGTATCCCACGCATCAAAGTCAGCAACCATCACACCTTCTACTACCAGTATGAGTTTTCACTGCTTGATGCATTGGAAGCTCAACAAATACCTGCACCTTACAACTGCCGCGGTGGATACTGTGGATGTTGTAAGGTGCGTCTGTTAGATGGCGAAGTTGAACCTGTTCAGGATGCACTGGTGGACTGTGCAGAAGGAGAGGTTTTAACCTGCTGTTGTCGTCCCAAAGGGCACATAGAGATCGAAATTCCAGACGCCGAACAGCCCCTCTAAATCCGCACCAAAATGAGACAAAATAATTTTTGTTCACAGTGCAAGTTTTTTATAAGAAAAAAGTAAAAAAATATTTTAAAAAAATTATAAAATCCTGTTGAATAATTTAAGTTATTGAATTTTAAGGATATATTTTTACCGGTTCAAAATTGAACCAATTTGCTGAACGCCCCAGTTCATCGGTAGTAGCGCACTTCTTCCAAACATTATTCACCAAGTTATCCACAGATTCTGTGAGTAATAAAAACGGTGAAAAAAACACTTTTTGGTCTTGACAGGGAGAGATCAAAATACTGTCTTACTTCGCCCTTGGGTATAATTAACTAACCACTAATTTTCGACGAGTATTGGTAAATGACTGATTTTGAAAATGAAGTAATCAAATCGACCCAGCATTGGGTGGATAAAATGGTCGTCGGGCTAAATCTCTGCCCCTTTGCCAAGAAAAGCATCGATCAAAATCAGTTACGCTATCTTGTCTACACCGGTGACGACATTGAGTCGATTACTCAGCTGCTGGTCGAAGAGCTAGAGCGACTAGTGAACGATAAGAGTATCGAAACGACCCTATTGATCCACCCCAACTTTACGAAAGACTTTGATGCCTACTTAGATTATCTGGCCGGTGTCGATGAACTGATCGACGCACTGGGTTATTCGGGCGTTTTCCAAGTGGCTGGCTTCCACCCAGATTATCAGTTTGACGGTGTCGCAGAGATCGACCCTGCAAACCATACCAATCGATCCCCTTATCCCATGATGCATCTGCTTCGCGAAGCGAGCGTCGCCTGGGCCGTCGAGACACACCCTGACATCGATTCGGTGCCGGAACGTAATGTGGAGCTGTTGCGGGAGATGGGAGAGAAGGGGATTCAAGAGTTGATCTCTGGAAAACGCTGATAGGGCGGATTTCAGGCTGAAGCCAGACACCGGAGAATTAACCAAGCTACGGAGTGACGGTGACTGGCTTTCAGCCTCTCATCCGCTATCTTAATTTCGCGGTTTGTCGCTGTGCGCCAATTCGCTCCTACAATTTCCCGGTTTGTCGCTGCGCGCCAATTCGCTCCTACAATTTAATGCTCCGTTTGTAGGAGCGAATTACCACGAAGTGGTAAACCGCGAAACAACCGCAGAGCGGTTCGTTATTAAACAAAAAAACCCGGCAAAAGCCGGGTTTTTTAAGCGTTAATCAACCGATTACGCTTGAACCGTTGGAATCACAGAAGAGGCTTTCTCTACGTAGTTTTCCATCTGATCGAAGTTTAGGTAACGGTAGATGTCACCTGCCATGCTGTCGATCTTCTGAGCGTAGCTCATGTACTCTTCAACCGTTGGCAGCTTGCCCTCTAGAGCAGCAACTGACGCTAGTTCAGCAGAGGCTAGGAAGACATCGGCGCCATCACCTAGACGGTTAGGGAAGTTACGAGTCGAAGTAGAGACTACAGTCGATTTCGCAGCAACACGTGCTTGGTTACCCATACAGAGTGAACATCCAGGCATCTCCATGCGAGCACCGGCTTTACCGAAGATGTTGTAGTAACCTTCGTCACTTAGCTGAGCCGCATCCATCTTCGTTGGTGGAGCGATCCACATACGCGTTGGGATAGAGGCACCTGATGCTTCAAGCAGTTTACCTGCAGCACGGAAGTGACCGATGTTAGTCATACAAGAACCGATGAATACTTCATCGATCTTCTCGCCCTGTACTGTTGAAAGTAGGCGAGCATCGTCTGGATCGTTTGGAGCACAAAGGATTGGCTCTTTGATGTCCGCTAGATCGATTTCGATGACACAAGCGTATTCTGCGTCAGAATCAGCACGCATTAGGCTTGGGTTAGCTAGCCACTCTTCCATGCCTTTGATACGACGTTCGATAGTACGCGCATCACCGTAGCCTTCAGCGATCATCCACTTAAGCATGACGATGTTCGACTTCAAGTATTCTGCGACTGAATCTTCACCTAGAGTGATAGTACAGCCTGCTGCAGAACGCTCTGCAGATGCGTCAGATAGTTCGAATGCCTGTTCAACTGTTAGCTCTTCAAGACCTTCGATCTCAAGAACGCGACCAGAGAAGATGTTCTTCTTACCCGCTTTAGCAACCGTTAGGTGACCCTCTTTGATTGCGTAGTAAGGGATCGCGTGTACAAGGTCACGTAGCGTGATGCCAGGGTTACGTTTGCCTTTGAAACGAACCAATACTGACTCAGGCATATCCAGAGGCATAACGCCTGTAGCCGCAGCGAATGCAACTAGACCAGAACCTGCAGGGAAAGAGATACCGAGTGGGAAACGAGTGTGCGAGTCGCCACCAGTACCCACAGTGTCAGGAAGAAGCATGCGGTTCAACCAAGAGTGGATAACACCGTCACCTGGGCGAAGCGATACACCGCCACGGTTCATGATGAAGTCAGGAAGCGTGTGGTGAGTGTTAACGTCTACTGGTTTAGGGTAAGCCGCTGTGTGACAGAATGACTGCATAGTAAGATCAGCAGAGAAACCAAGACAGGCAAGATCCTTAAGCTCGTCACGCGTCATTGGACCAGTGGTATCCTGTGAACCAACCGTTGTCATCTTAGGCTCGCAGTACATGCCTGGACGAACACCGTCCATGCCGCATGCTTTACCAACCATCTTCTGAGCTAGAGTGTAACCTTTGCCAGAGTCAGCAGGTTGTTGTGGCTTACGGAACAGATCCGTTTGACCTAGACCGAGTGCTTCACGTGCTTTATCCGTTAGACCACGACCGATGATCAGTGGGATACGACCGCCTGCACGAACTTCGTCTAGAAGAACCTGAGTTTTCAGACCGAATTCACAGATCACTTCATCAGTGCCGTGCTTACATACTTTACCTTCGTATGGGTAAACGTCGATCACGTCGCCCATGTTTAGGTCGTCAACTGGCATCTCGATCGGTAGTGCGCCAGCATCTTCCATTGTGTTGTAGAAGATAGGAGCGATTTTGCCGCCGAAACAGTAGCCGCCAGCACGTTTGTTAGGCACGTTCGGGATATCATCACCGAAGAACCATAGAACTGAGTTCGTTGCAGACTTACGAGAAGAGCCAGTACCAACAACGTCACCCACGTAAGCAACTGGGAAGCCTTTTGCTTTAACTTCTTCGATCTGAGCTAGAGGACCTTTAACACCAGGTACTTCTGGGTTAATGCCTTCACGTTCCATCTTAAGCATCGCGTTAGCGTGCAGTGGAATGTCAGGGCGTGACCATGCATCTGGAGCAGGGGATAGGTCGTCAGTGTTTGTTTCGCCAGGTACTTTGAATACAGTCACTGTGATTTTTTCAGCAACTTCAGGCTTGCTTGTGAACCACTCAGCGTTAGCCCAAGACTCCATCACCTGTTTAGCTGATGCGTTACCTGCATCCATCTTCTCTTTAACGTCGTGGAACGCATCGAACATAAGAAGTGTGTGTGATAGGCCTTTAACAGCAGCAGGTGCTAGTTCAGCGTCATCTAGGCTCTTGATCATTGGCTCAATGTTGTAACCACCAAGCATTGTGCCAAGAAGCTCAACCGCAGCAACTTTGCTGATTAGAGGAGATGAAGCTTCACCGTTAGCGATCGCCGCCAAGAAACCTGCTTTCACGTAAGCAGCTTGGTCAACACCGGCAGGAACACGGTTAGTTAAAAGGTCTAGAAGAAACTCTTCTTCGCCTGCTGGTGGGTTTTTAAGTAGCTCAACCAGTGCGCTGGTTTGATCAGCGTCTAGTGGCTTTGGCGGTACGCCTTCTGCGGCACGTTCTTCAACGTGTTTACGGTAAGCTTCAAGCACGATATGGCCCTCATTAATGGCTACACCTAACACCCTTGTGAGGCGAAAGGAGGATATCTTCCCGATATCAATGGTTATTAAAAAAACGCCACTATTCTACAGGAGTCGCCATTCTCTGTTAATCACCCAAAGGCCAAAAGGCCTTTATACTTTGGGCTTGTAACCGGCTGTTTATAGAACCTTTTCTTATTGTTTTACAAAGAAAAAGTATATCGCTGCAGCGCAACATATCTAAGAGGCTACCGGACGCGTGCGCTGATCGTTATAATTCGCACCACCCAACGATTATATGGAGAGAGACGTGGACGCGTTAACCGAGATTCAAAGCTTTTTAGGATGCCAGACACCGGATCAGTGGATCCAAGTCGCCAAAGATCCTAAGCATCAATCTCTGCTACTGACCGACCACGCTCACTGTGAGAAGAAAGCGGCCTCTACGGCCATGACACTGATGTTTCGATACGTCGATCGTCCAGAACTTCTCAATAAGATGTCACGACTCGCTCGGGAGGAGTTGATCCATTTCGAACAGGTGTTGGGTCTGATGGACAGGCGTGGCTTTAAATATGGCAACCTATCTGCGTCGCGTTACGCCAGTGGTCTGCATGAGTTGGTTCGACGTGAAGAGCCGGGTCGATTGATCGATACGTTGATTGTCGGTGCGTTTATTGAGGCGCGCTCCTGTGAGCGCTTCGCTGCATTGGCCCCATACCTTGATGAAGAGTTGGCCAAGTTCTATCGCTCACTGCTGCGCTCTGAGGGCCGTCACTATCAGGACTATCTAAAACTGGCTGAAGATTATGCGGGTGAGCCGATTACCGATCGGATTGAACTTTTCCGCCAGAGAGAGCAAGAGTTAGTGGAGTCAGAAGATGATATGTTCCGCTTTCATTCGGGTAAGCCTACACTCAATTAAGTGAAATCTTCTGGGGGTTCAAACTTAGAGAGTGTGAACTCCTTTTTGTGACTCAGAAGATAATACCCGCTTGAGCTCCAGTCACCCAAAACAACTCTGGTTAGCGAATCATTACCATTGATATTGGTATGAATGCTGGGTCTATGAGTGTGTCCATGGATCAGTATCTGACACTCTTCTTTTGTAAGTAATTCTTCGCAAAATCCAAAATTTACATCCATGATGTAATCTTCTTTGTTGCTGTTTTGCTGTTGGCTTTCATCGCGAATTTGGCGTGCAATGGCGAGGCGTTCCTCAATACTTTTCGCTAGAAAGCCTTGCTGCCAGTTTGGGTCTCTCACCTGGTTTCGAAAGGCCTGGTAGGCGGCATCATCAATGCAGAGTTCATCGCCGTGCATCAGTAGGGCGGTGCCGCGTTTGGGTAGCTCAATCTTGATCTGTTCAGGTAGTAGTTCGGCTGACAGTTTACTTGCACTTTTCTTGCCTAACAGGAAGTCACGGTTGCCGTGCATGAGATAGATGCTCGTACCCGTTCGGCTTAAGGCTTCGAAGTAGGGTTGAATCTCTTTGAGAACAGGGTCGGCAAAATCGTCACCAATCCAGGCTTCAAAAATATCACCCAGTAGGTAGAGTTCATCGCTAGAAGGCGCGATATGTGAGAGGAAGTAACGAAGCGCCCGAGTGATCTCGGGTCGCTCCGCTTGCAGGTGAAGGTCTGAAATGAATAGACGTTTCAAGATTAAGCCTGAACTTCAGCCTTCTCAATGATGACATCGTCAACCGGTACGTCTTGGTGACCCACTTTCATAGTAGTAGGTACCAGTTTGATTTTGTCGACTACCTCTTGGCCCTCAACAACTTTACCAAATACCGCGTAGCCCCAGCCTTGCGTGTTCTTGCCAGAGTGATCAAGGAAGGCGTTATCCGCTACGTTGATGAAGAACTGAGCAGAGGCTGAGTGTGGGTCCATTGTGCGTGCCATTGCAACGGTGTACATCTCGTTGCTTAGACCGTTATCGGCTTCGTTCTCAATCGGTTCGCGAGTTTTTTTCTGGTGCATGCCTGGCTCAAAACCACCGCCTTGAATCATGAAGTTGCTGATGACGCGGTGGAAAATCACACCGTCGTAAAAACCCTCTTTAACGTACTGTTCGAAGTTCGCCGCAGTTTTTGGAGCCTTGTCAAAATCGAGTTCAATTTTGATTTCGCCGAAGTTGGTCGTAAGAACGATCATCAGTTTTTCCCTTTAAGTTGAAATTTGTGCGAAGTATATCAGATCAAATAGAGGTTTCGCCCTGTATTGACGTGTTCGGATGGCATATAATTCCGCGCTTATTATTTTACAGTCACGTCAAAGTTGAATTATGAGTAAAAACGAAGCGGTTACCGTTACCAATTTCATTCATCAGATCGTTGAAAAGGATCTAGAGCAGGGCACGCATCAGGGTAAGGTTGTTACCCGTTTCCCACCAGAGCCCAATGGTTTTCTTCACATTGGTCATGCCAAATCGATCTGTCTGAACTTTGGTACGGCTGAGAAGTACCAAGGTGTCTGTAACCTTCGTTTTGATGACACCAACCCAGAGAAAGAGTCACAAGAGTACATCGATGCAATCACGCGCGATGTTGAGTGGTTGGGTTACAAATGGAATGGTGACATCCGCTACACCTCAAACTACTTCGATCAACTCTATGCTTGGGCGGTTCACCTGATTCAAGAGGGCAAAGCCTTTGTCTGTGAGCTGAATGGCGAAGAGATGCGTCAGTACCGCGGTAATTTGACCGAGCCGGGCAAAAACAGCCCGTTCCGTGATCGCTCACCTGAAGAGAACCTAGCGCTGTTTGAAAAGATGCGTGATGGTGGCTTCGAAGAGGGTGAAGCGGCGTTGCGTGCCAAGATTGATATGGCATCGCCTAACATGAACATGCGTGATCCGGTTATCTACCGTATCCGCAAAGCACATCACCACCAGACGGGTGATAAGTGGTGTATCTATCCGAGCTACGACTTCGCACATGGTCAATCGGATGCGATTGAAGAGATTACACACTCGATCTGTACGCTAGAGTTTGAAGATCACCGTCCACTATACGACTGGTTTGTTGCCAATCTGCCAGTACCGGCATCACCCCGTCAGTATGAATTTGCACGTCTCAATCTGAACTACACCATCACCTCTAAGCGCAAGCTGAAACAGCTTGTCGATGAGCAGCACGTTTCAGGCTGGGATGATCCGCGTATGCCAACCATCTCTGGTTTGCGTCGTCGCGGTTATACACCCGATTCAATTCGTAATTTCTGTGACATGATCGGCGTGACACGCTCTAACTCAACGGTCGACATGGGTATGCTGGAAGCGGCTATTCGTGAAGATCTAGACGCTAAATCGCCTCGTGCTATGTGTGTGACCGATCCTATAAAACTGACCATTACCAACTACGAAGAGGGTAAAGAGGAGTGGTTTGAGGTGCCTGTACACCCTAAAGATGAGTCGATGGGTGTACGTCGTATTCCGTTTACTAAGAACCTTCTGATTGAGCGCGAAGATTTTGCGATGGAAGCGCCTAAGAAGTGGAAACGTTTGGCACCAGGGTTTGCCGTACGTCTGCGTGGCGCTTTCTGTGTCACCTGTGAAGAGGTGATCACCAATGAGCAGGGTGAAGTAACCGAATTATTAGTGACCTATGATCCGGCGACTAAAGGTGAAAACCCAATCGACTACAAACCCAAGGGTGTCATTCATTGGGTCAGTGCAGACAACTCAATTCCTTGTGAAGTGCGTCTCTACGATCGACTATTTACTGAAGCGAATCCAGATGGGGATAAAGAGCGCGATTTCTTGGAGTTCATCAATCCAGAGTCTCTATCGGTATTCCCCAATGCACGTGTAGAGGTTGGTATGGCTAATGCGGCAATCGAGAGCCGTTATCAGTTTGAGCGACAGGGTTTCTTTGCGGTTGATCCAGACAGTAACTCAGATCGCTTAGTCTTTAACCGCACTGTGGGTCTTCGTGACTCTTGGGCGAAAATGGCGAAATAGATGCGCTGGATCTCTCTGGCTCTTCCACTGCTGATCTTGATCGGTTGTTCATCGTCACCGGTGAATCGAGCGCAGTGGTCAGAGCTGAGATTGATGCCAACATCGATTCGCTCCTTAGGCGAAAATTTGCCAGAAGGCTCTGGTTTGGCGCTTCACAATCAGACCCTATGGTCCATTAATGATGGCGGTAATGATCCCATCCTTTATGGGTTTGATTTAACGGATGACTCAGCCACAAAGGTGGAAAAGGTTACCCTAAGGAATGCGGCTAATCTTGATTGGGAGTCACTGATTACCACCAGTGAGGCGCTGGTCATTGCTGATTGCGGAAATAATCGCGGTGATCGTATCTGGTTTCAGTTCCACTCAATCAGTTGGGATCAGCTAGAGGAGAGCCAAGGCTTGGTGGATGCCAATACCATTAATGTGAAATTGGCTGATGTCACGCCAGCGGTAGAGCGCCAGGATCACAATCGTGACTGTGAAGCAGTCACAGAGGTTGACGGTAACTACTGGCTCTTTACTAAGAATTGGCGAGATCAAAAGAGTCGGCTCTATATAGTCGATCCAAACTCTGATCAACAGTCGGTAAGTTCGCACCAGAGTTTTGATGTGGCCGGTTTAATTACCGGTGTTGATTATGACGCAAAGAGTCGTCGTTTAGCGCTTATAGGTTATGGCAGTGGCTTTGCCGTCACCCAGCCCTTCATCTGGATAGTTCCAGTGTATCAGGGAGAGGCAGAGTTTGATCAGGCGGTGCGCTACTCACTGGCGAAGATGGGGCAGTGGGAAGCGATTCACTGGTACCAAGGTCATTTATTGATTTCACGCGAAACCAGTCCGCTGGGTGGCGCGTTGTTGGCAGAGGTTAAGCTGCCAACTCAAATGCATTAATACGGATAGAGTATGTTTCAACTATACAACACACTTTCAAAATCAAAGCAGCCCTTCACTCCGATTGAAGCGGGTAAAATTCGCATGTATGTCTGCGGGGTGACCGTCTACGATCTGTGTCATATAGGTCATGCGCGAGTCATGGTCTCGTTTGATGTGATCACTCGTTACCTGCGGGCGCGTGGATGGGAGGTTGAGTATGTTCGAAACATCACCGATGTCGATGACAAGATTCTAAAGCGCGCAGCTGAGAACGGTGAGACTCCTGATCAGCTGACTCAGCGTATGATCGCGGCGATGCATGAAGATGAGGCTTCGCTAAGCGTACTGCGTCCTGATCAAGAGCCGCGTGCAACCCATCACATTCAAGACATTATCGACATGGTCCAAGCCCTTATCGACAAAGGTTTTGCCTATGCAGCGGCCAACGGTGATGTCTACTACCGTGTTGAGAAGTTTGAGACATATGGACGCCTAACCAATAAGGTGATTGACGAGCTTCGTTCAGGTGCCCGTGTCGAGGTTGAGGCAGCAAAAGAGAGTCCACTCGACTTCGTACTTTGGAAAGCGGCTAAACCAGGTGAGACCAGTTGGGAGTCGCCTTGGGGAGCTGGCCGTCCAGGTTGGCACATTGAGTGTTCAGCAATGTCTAAATGCTGTCTAGGTGAAACCTTTGATATTCACGGTGGCGGACCTGATCTTCCGTTCCCGCACCATGAAAATGAGATTGCTCAGTCGGAAGCTGCTAATGGCAAGACCTATGTAAACTATTGGATGCATGCTGGCCCTGTGCGAGTGAATAAAGAGAAGATGTCCAAGTCGTTGGGTAACTTCTTTACGATTCGTGAAGTGCTTAAAGAGCATAATCCAGAGGTGGTTCGCTACTTCTTATCGAGTGTGCATTACCGCTCTTCGATCGATTACTCGCTGGATAGCCTTAAAGAGGCCCGTTCGGCACTGGATCGTTTCTATCAAGCACTCGACGGGGTAGAGATACCTGAAGTCGAGATCGCCTCAAACGACTACAGCGATCGATTCTTTGCCGCGATGGATGATGACTTTAATACCCCAATGGCGTTTGCCGTGCTGTTTGAGATGGCCAGTGAGCTAAACCGCCTGAAAGGTAAAGATGAGGCAGCGGCTTCACAATTGGCAGGTCAGATTAAGGCGCTTGCCGGAGTTGTCGGTCTATTGCAGCAAAACCCTAAAGATTTTCTACAGCAGGGCGGTGCCGGAGAGATCAGTGGCGATGAAGTGGAAGCGTTGATCGTTGAGCGTAAAGAGGCGAGAGCGAACAAAGACTTTGCCCGCTCTGATGAAATTCGTGATCAATTGGCTGCAGCGGGAGTCATCCTTAAAGATGGTCCAGAGGGTACGACCTGGTATCGGGAAGGGTAGTTGCCTTTGAGAGCGGATGACAGGCTGAAAGCCAGTCACCGCCACTCCTGATCGCGGTCTGCCTTAGAGGCAGAGCGCTCCTACAGTAAGACTTCGCAACGCTCTTTTTGCTTAGCGTGACTGTAGGAGCGAATTGGCGCGAAGCGACAAACCGCGAACATAATTCTCCGGTGACAGGCTGAAAGCCAGTCACTGCCACTCCGTAGCTTAGTTAATTCACCGGTGACAGGCCTTCAGCCTGTCATCCGCCACCTCACCGTCTTCCAGAAACCCCTGCTAAAGCACCGAAATCCCCGGTTTCTGATCAACTATTAATCAAAACCAAAAAAAATCTTTAAAAAAGTAAAACAGGGTATTGACCCTCTGCAGGTCAGGTCGTAGGATACGCACCTCCTCGCAGATGACGACTTCCATCCAGTCACTTGTGAGGTCGGGCAGCACGTTAGGCGCCCATAGCTCAATTGGATAGAGCAACGGCCTTCTAAGCCGTAGGTTGCAGGTTCGAGCCCTGCTGGGCGCGCCAAGCAACCTGTCCAGATGTACCACAATGGTGGGTGTAGCTCAGTTGGTAGAGCCCCGGATTGTGATTCCGGTGGTCGTGGGTTCGAGCCCCATCATCCACCCCAATTTTTGGGTACATCATAAAAGTATGCGGTCGTGGTGGAATTGGTAGACACGCCAGATTTAGGTTCTGGTGCCGCAAGGTGTGAGAGTTCGAGTCTCTCCGACCGCACCATACTTTTATAATGAGCAACACTATTCGGCTCAGCCGAATCGCAACAATCCAGATGCGGTCGTGGTGGAATTGGTAGACACGCCAGATTTAGGTTCTGGTGCCGCAAGGTGTGAGAGTTCGAGTCTCTCCGACCGCACCATCTGGAAACACCCCTTAGAAGTTCCCTCTTTTTTATCGCTCACATTATCAAGCTCATATTCGTTTTCTATACCTTGTAACTTTTTCAGTTCTGTTGGCATGTTTACTTGACTAATGGGCTCAGTTACCGGAAAATTTCGCGCTTGATTTTAATGACTCGGACTGCGTCATTTTTGATGACAGAAGAGTTTGACACTCTCAAAAGAATTAATGAGGAATTCCATGCAAGTTTCTGTAGAGACTACTTCAGGCCTTCAGCGCCAACTAACCGTGACTGTTCCGGCCGAACGTATCGATACTGACGTTGAGAAGCAGGTTGTACAGCAGGCTCGCACTCGCCGTATGGACGGTTTCCGTCCAGGTAAAGTACCTGCAAAAGTAATTAAGCGTATGTACGGTGACGCGATTCGTTACGAAGTACTAAACCGCGTCGTACAAGAGACTTTCTACGAAGCTGTTCAGCAGGAATCACTAATGCCAGCAGGCGCTCCTTCTATCGAGTTCAAAACCGATAAAGAAGGTGAAGACTTTGCATACGTTGCGACATTCGACGTTTACCCAGAGATCGAACTAAAAGATCTAGCGGGCGTTGAAGTTGAGAAAGCAACAGCATCGATCAAAGCGGCTGACGTTAAGAACATGATCGACACACTTCGCAAGCAGCAGAGCACGTTTAAAGCGACTCGCGGCATGGTTAAAGAAGGCTTCCAAGTTAACATCGACTTTGAAGGTTTCGTAGATGGCGAAGCGTTCGAAGGCGGTAAAGCAGAAGGTCAAGACCTAGTCATCGGCTCTGGTAGCATGATCCCTGGTTTCGAAGATGGCATCATCGGTAAGAAGAAAGGCGAAGAGTTCGACGTAGAAGTCACTTTCCCTGAAGAGTACCAGTCTGAAGCGCTAGCGGGTAAAGCTGCAACCTTCAAGATGAAGCTTAACGAAGTGTCTAAACCAGAACTTCCTGAGCTAAACGAAGAGTTCTTCGCTAAGTTCGGTGTCTCTTCTGCAGACGAAGCTGAATTCAAAGCGGAAGTTGAAAAGAACATGGCTCGTGAAATGAACCACGCGCTTAAAACTAAGACTAAAACAGCTGTATTCGATGCACTGATCGCTCAGAACGAAATCGAAGCACCAGCTGCAATGATCGATGATGAAGTGAACGTACTTCGTCAGCAAGCGGTTCAGCAGTTTGGTGGCCAGGCTCAAATCGATCCAAACACTCTACCTAAAGAGCTGTTCGAAGAGCAGGCAATCCGTCGCGTTAAGATCGGTCTTCTAGTACAAGAGGTGATCAAAGCGGGTAACCTTGAAGCGACTGACGAGCGTGTTGATGCGATTCTTGCGGATATCGCAGAGAGCTACGACGATGCTGATGAAGTGATCAGCTACTACAAAGGCAACGAACAGATGCTAAATCAGATCCGTAGCCTTGCTCTAGAAGACGAAGTTGTTGACCACCTTCTTGCATCTGCTAAGGTGAAGGAAGTTAAAGTCAGCTACGAAGAAGCTCTTAAGCCGGCTCAGCAGTAATTATTGTTGAGTAATGGATCTAAACCTCGTTTAGATCCTTATAAAAAACGGCAGTTAGCGAAAGCTGGCTGTCGTTTTTTGGTTATTAGTGCCGTGAATAAGGAAAACTATTGATGTCAGATATCTACTCAGGCCGCCCATTTGATGTAACAGACAGTGGCTTGGTGCCAATGGTTGTCGAGCAGAGTTCCCGTGGTGAGCGCGCTTACGATATTTACTCTCGCCTATTAAAAGAGCGAGTAATCTTTATGGTCGGTCCTGTCGAAGATCACATGGCGAACCTGATCGTTGCACAGATGCTCTTTTTGGAAGCGGAAAATCCAGAAAAAGACATCCACCTGTACATCAACTCACCTGGTGGATCGGTCACTGCCGGTATGGCGATCTACGATACCATGCAGTTCATCAAACCGGATGTCAGCACCATGGTATTGGGTCAAGCGGCTAGCATGGGTTCATTCCTTGCGATGGCCGGCGCCAAAGGTAAGCGCTTCTTACTACCTGAATCACGTACAATGATTCACCGTGTCAGCTCAGGTACGCCTGGTACACGTGGCTCTGTACATGTACAAGAGCTTGAATTTGAAGATGCTCGTCGCCACATGGAAGAGGCTAAGCGCCTTAACGATCGTCTGACCGAGATCTACGCTGAACGTAACACAGCGGGTAAGTCGTACGAAGAGTTGTACGAAATCATGAAACACGACACCTTCCTATCAGCCGAACAGGCGGTGGAATTTGGTCTAGCTGACAAAGTGCTTAGCAGCCGAGAAGGCTAATCTTTTTAGAGGAATTAACATGTCTGAAGAGAACAACGATCAGAACGACAGCAAGCTATTTTGTTCATTCTGTGGCAAAAGCCAGGATGAAGTACGCAAGCTGATTGCTGGTCCTTCAGTCTTCATCTGTGATGAGTGTGTCGATCTGTGTAACGACATCATCACCGAGGAGATGGCGGAGATCGAAGAGTCACAGGATGACGAAACGCTCCCTACGCCGAGTCAGATTAAAGACAATCTTGATGAGTATGTGATCGGTCAAGAGCGTGCCAAGAAAGTGTTGGCGGTAGCGGTTTATAACCACTACAAACGCCTACGTGCTACGGGTAAAAACAGTGACGTTGAGCTGAGTAAGTCCAATATACTTCTGATCGGCCCAACGGGTAGCGGTAAGACCCTGTTGGCGCAGACGCTAGCGCGCATGTTGAATGTGCCTTTCACTATGGCTGACGCGACGACGCTGACTGAAGCGGGTTACGTCGGTGAAGACGTTGAGAACATTGTTCAGAAGTTGCTGCAGAAATGTGACTACGATGTAGAGAAAGCACAACAGGGCATTATCTACATTGATGAGATCGATAAGATCTCACGTAAGTCCGACAACCCATCGATCACGCGTGACGTATCGGGTGAGGGTGTACAGCAGGCACTTCTAAAACTGATTGAGGGTACCGTTGCCTCTGTACCGCCACAGGGTGGTCGCAAACACCCTCAGCAGGAGTTTTTACAGGTTGATACCTCTAACATCCTGTTTATCGTCGGTGGTGCCTTTGCTGGGCTAGAGAAGATCATTGCCGATCGCAGTGAGCGAAGCTCAATCGGCTTCAGTGCTACTGTTCGTAGTAAAGATGACGAGAAGGGTGTCGATCGTATTCATGACGTCGAAGCAGAAGATCTAGTGAAGTTTGGTCTGATTCCAGAGTTCATTGGTCGTCTACCGATGATCGCGACGCTCTCTGAATTGGATCAAGAGGCATTGATTCAGATTTTGACTGAGCCTAAAAACAGCCTGACTAAGCAGTATCAAGCGCTGTTTGAGATGGAAGGTGCTGATCTAGAGTTCCGTGAAGATGCACTGTTCGCAGTGGCTGAGTTGGCGCTTGAGCGTAAAACCGGTGCACGTGGTCTGCGTTCAATCCTAGAGTCTAAACTGCTTGAGACCATGTACGAACTTCCTTCATTAGAGGGTGTATCGAAAGTGGTGATCGATCAGGGTGTGATTAAAGATAAGAACGATCCGATCCTGATGTACGAGACACAACAGCTCGATAAAGCGTCACCGGACGCTTGATCTAAGCAATAAAAAAGACCGCCTATTGGCGGTCTTTTTTTACTCCGTGTTAGGTGACTGGCTTCAGCCTGTCACCCGCTTTCGAACTAAATTGTAGAGGCGGATCAGGCGGATGACAGGCTAAAGCCAGTCACCAAGTTGTTCCGTTACTCCGCATGATCCCGCGTAAACACCCACTTATCACCTTCACTCATTGATGCGTTAAACGCATAACCCTCTAGATCAAACTGTTTCAGATCCTCTGGATTCTCAATGCGGTTTTTGATGGCGTAGCGGGTCATTAGGCCGCGTGCCTTTTTCGCGTAAAAACTGATGATCTTGTATTGGCCGTTTTTCAGATCTTTAAACTCAGGGCTGATAAGGCGAGCATTAAGTGCTTTGGCTTGCACCGACTTGAAGTACTCGTTCGACGCAAGATTCACAACGACCGGTGTTTTATCACTGTCTAACTCGTCATTGAGACGATCGGTAATTGTTGAACCCCAGTAGCTGTAGAGGTTCTTGCCGGCATCGTTTTGAAGCTTTGTGCCCATCTCCAAGCGGTAAGGCTGCATCAAATCCATCGGTTTTAGGAGCCCATAGAGGCCGGACAGAATTCTTAGGTGGTTCTGTGCAAATTGGTAGTCCGCTTCGTCGAACGAATCAGCATCCAAGCCAGTGTAGACGTCCCCTTTGAAGGCCAGTAATGCCTGTTTTGCATTCGTCTCGTTATGCTCTTTCACCCAGCTCTGGTAACGCGCTACGTTCAAAGAGGCCAGTTTGTCGCTGAGCTTCATCAGTTCAGCGATATCTTGCGGCGCATATTCACGCAAGTTGTTGATCAGCGTTTCAGCTCGGTCGGTAAACTCCGGCTCACTTTTCAGTTGGGTGCTGGCCGGTGTTTCATAATCGAGAGTCTTAGCAGGTGATATCAGTAGTAGCATGGATACAGTCTTCAGATAATGTACTTGAAATAGAGGGTTTGATAGCTATTACGCGAAGCGTTTTATCCAGATCAATCTCGCAAGGGTGGCCATCGTAGATCCAATCACCACCATCCCTGAGGTGAGTAGGGGGTTGCTAAGGCTCAATAACTTGATGGCGGCCCCGGAGGTAAGGAACCCAACAAATAGACAGAGCAGAGCCATCAACAGTGCGTGTACGATAGTCGCTGCTTGGTATCGGTCTAAACGAATGATAAAGACCAGAGCAGGCACTACAAAGCCTAGCAGAGTGATGTAGGACGGAAGTTGGCTATCCATCAAATGATTCCTTTAATTAACAGTGCCTAAATTAAACCTTCATTAACTGGTAAGTGCAAATGGATTGGGGTGGGCGTTACAGCCACAACTGTGTAGAATCTCCACCTTAATTTTCATACAGACTCTTGAGTGTTCCATGAGCAATACACGCGTTTTAACAGGTATCACAACCACCGGTACTCCGCACATTGGTAACTACCTAGGTGCGATTAAACCAGCGATTGAAGCGACCCTTAATCCAAACACCAATTCGTTCTTCTTTTTGGCGGATTACCACGCACTGATCAAATGTCACGATCCAGAGCGTGTGGCGCAATCAACACGCGAAATTGCAGCGACCTGGTTGGCACTAGGGTTAGATACCGACAAAGCGACCTTCTATCGCCAGACCGATATACCAGAGATTCCAGAACTGACTTGGATTCTTACCTGTATGTGTTCAAAGGGTTTGATGAACCGTGCTCACGCTTACAAAGCCTCAGTCGATGCTAACCGTGATGCTGGGTCAGAGGATCTGGACGATGGCATCACCATGGGGCTGTTTAGCTACCCGATTCTTATGGCGGCAGACATTCTGATGTTCAACGCGCATAAGATTCCGGTGGGTAAGGATCAGATTCAGCACATCGAAATGGCGCGTGATATTGCCGGTAAGTTCAACCATACCTATGAAGAGTTGTTCGTTTTACCTGAAGCTCAGGTGGATGAAGAGACTCAACTGATTCCCGGTTTGGATGGTCGTAAGATGTCGAAGAGTTACGACAATACGATTCCGCTGTTTGCGCCAACTGATCAGCTACGCAAGCTCATCAATCAGATCAAAACCGACCTGCGTGAGCCAGGGGAGCCAAAGGATGCCGATAACAGCACCATCTTCCAGCTCTACAATCTGTTCGCCAATAAGGACGAAAGTGCAGCCATGCGATCAGCGTTTGAAAATGGCATCGCTTGGGGTGAAGCAAAGCGAGAGCTGTTTGAGTTCCTGGATGCCAAATTGTCAGCGCCACGTGCACGTTACAATGAACTGATGAACAATCTTGATGCCGTTGAAGCAGAGCTTCATAAAGGGGCTGAAAAGGCACGCGCAGAAGCGGCACCGCTGCTTGAAAAGGTACGTATCGCGGCCGGTATTCGTCCGTTGACCTATGTAGCACCTAAGGCTGAAAAGCAGAAAGCCAAGCAGAAAGAGCTTACAGCAGAAGAGTTAGCGCGCATTGAAGAGGGGCGCCGTCGTGCCATTCTCCGTGGTGCACAGCCTCTATTGGATCAGGTAGCCAATGCCGAAGATCCTGCAGCAGAAGCTAAAGCGATTGTTGCAGCGAAAACTGAAGAGGTTGCAGGCCTTAAGAAAAAAGCGAAGCAGAAAGCGGAAAACGAGCTAGAAGCGCTTAAAGCTGAGTGGGCTGATCTGCTGGCCCATTGATAAAGCTTGATATCTCGCAATGAGCTTAATCTAATAAAGGGATCTACTATTGATCCCTTTTTTATTACCGAAAAAATAGGAGTGAAAATGTCACTGCTGGGTAATTTAGCAGCTTGGTCTGCTTACGCCATATTTAGAAGCCCATTCGCACGTCGCTCTAAATGGATTCACGATAAGACGATGAAGCTCTTCAGGGTAGGAGCCCAACGCGGTAGCGTCAAAGCGCTCTCTACTTATGGTTTTCTTCTGCACTTTCGCGGTGCCGATGCTGCCAGCAAAGAGCAGGGGGCTTTGTATATTCAAGCTGCTGCTGAACGCGGTGATGCAAAGTCACAATACCAGATGGGTAAGCTCTATGAGTCTGGGTATCCGCCAGTGATTTTCAAATTGGCTGATAAAGCCTATGAACACTACAAAGCTGCGGCGGAACAGGGCCACCCAGTTGCTATTCAGCGAATGGTGGATATCTATACCAAGGGCGAGCTGGGTAGGGAGGTTGATGTAGAGAAAGCTCAGCAGTGGGAAGCGAGGCTTGGTTAAATCACCAGTGACAGGCCTTCAGCCTGTCATCTGCTTTCGAATTACTTTGTAGATTCTGGAAGATGCTGATAAAGCGGATGACAGGCTGAAAGCCAGTCACCGGCACTCTGTAGGAGGGAATGGCGCGTAGCGCCAACCCCGACCAAAATCAATCCGCCGAAGTATCCAACGCGGGGAAGGACTTAACCAGCTCATCCACCGCTTTCATCTGTGCTAGGTAAGGCTCTAGCTTGGATAGCGGCAGGGCGCATGGGCCGTCGCACTTCGCAATATTTGGGTTAGGGTGTGCTTCAAGGAATAGACCAGCTATACCCTGTGAAAGGCCCGCGCGAGAAAGTTGTGCTACCAGCGCACGACGTCCATCGGCTGAATCCGAACGACCGCCCGGCATCTGCAGTGCATGGGTAGCATCAAAAATGACTGGGTAACCAAACTCTTTCATGATGCTAAAGCCAAGCATATCAACCACAAGGTTGTTGTAACCGAAGGCGCTGCCACGCTCACACAGAATCAACTGATCGTTACCAGCCTCTTCACACTTAGTCAGAATGTGCTTCATCTCATGAGGAGCTAAGAACTGCGCTTTCTTGATGTTAATCACTGCACCGGTTTTCGCCATAGCAACAACGAGGTCAGTCTGGCGTGATAGGAAAGCTGGTAGCTGAATGACATCACACACCTCAGCGGCAGGCTGGCACTGGAAGGGTTCGTGCACGTCGGTAATAACAGGTACGTTAAAGGTTAATTTGACCTCCTGAAGGATCTTCAAACCCTCATCCAAGCCAGGGCCACGGAAAGAGTTGATAGAGGAACGATTTGCCTTATCAAAGCTCGCTTTGAACACGTAAGGGATGTTCAGCTTGTTGGTCACCTCAACGTACTGCTCAGCAATGGTCATTGCTAGATCACGCGACTCCAATACGTTCATACCACCAAAAAGCGTCATTGGCTTATCGTTATTCACCTCGATTTGACCGACTTTGATACTGCGCTGTTCCATCGTTGTTCCTTCTGAAAATGATTCCGCGATTATAAAGTAACTAGCAGGCATGTTGTAGAAGTTAGCTACAAAGTGCCGGTGACGGGCTTTCAGCCTGTTAATTCCATGGAAGGTATGTATGCCGAAAACGCAGGAGCGGTTTTCGGTCATCCGCTTTCGAATTACATTCAATCTTCTGGAAAACGCTGATAAAGCAGATGACAGGCTAAAGCCAGTCACTGGTGAATCAGACCCCAGCAATCTCTTTAGCCACAAATAAAACTAATAAGATAACTTGGCATGATACTTGCTTATATTAGTTATCAGTAACCTGTTTTTAGAGACTAAAATGATCAATCAAACAAGAATGAGAGCAATAGATTCATTTTTTTATATATCTATTGTCGTTTTCGTTTATTCAGCCACCCAATCGCTTGGCTTACTAGATTGGCAAAGCTCACTTGATCGCCGTTCAATTCCGGTAGCAGCCACTCTTTTCTTGGTGCTGATGACGCTAATGAAGTTTTTCACGACAGAGAAAAACCTTTCGGTAATCTCTTCTGTTTTTGCGATATCAGTCGTCTCCATCGTTAACTGGAAAGTCTATCAAATAGGTTCAATCCCATTTACTGGATACAGTATATTAACCCTTACAGCTGCAGCCATCTTTCTGCCTAAGAAGATACTCCTTCCAGCTCTTGTGGGAATTGTTGGGCTATTCTGGCTAAACCTAAACCACCTATCCATCGGTGTCATACATTCAGAAATAGATGTAAGAACCCTCTTTTCACTGATCTGTCTGATCTGGCCGCTGTTCACTCTGGTGACGGCTGAGCAGATTGATGAAAGAGTCAAAACTAAAGCCGTTAAACAGGCGTTTGTTGCCATCGCGATCGTCCAATGTTTGTTTTACTTTATTTTTCCTAGCTGGGGGGTGAATAACCTGGTTAACACGGCGCTCTGTTTGGCTATTTTAGTCGGAATCCGTAAATACTCAGTACTCCACCGCTATGTTAAATACGCTCTCGTTGCACTCTCTATTCTCTCTTACGCTTTAAACTTGGTTTACGCCAATGGGTTGACCTTCTATGTGGTCTCCTTACATCTTCTGTTCTTTTACCTCTTATTGCCCCGTTTTTGGGCTAGCATGCTGGCACTCTGCTATTTGGTTTTAGCCGTGCTAATGCTCTCCCTTAATGACTCGATGGTGATTCGTGGCGTTTTAAGTGCACTGTTTGTTGCCTACCTGTTTGACACTCTAATGAGATCAGATGGGGCTAGGGTTTCTGAAAATGCCACATCTAACACCCTAAATTATAAAGTGATAGGTATCTCAACGTTGATCTCGTTGGTATCTATTCTGGTATTGGAGATACCTTATCTATTGTCAGGTGATTTTTGGTGGGAATCAGATACCACTCCCATTTTCATCTTTTCAAATGTCTTTGTGCTTTTGATCTTTTCGATTTTCGTCTACCAGTTAGCTCTGTTTATTAAAGAGAGGCAGGATGAATCCAATCAGTTGATTCAAAGCTTGCAGCAAAGCCGCCATCAGCTGAATCAGATTGCTGATGAACTTAAAAATAAGGTTCGTGAAACTGAGTTGGCGCTCTTGACCTTTCCCCTTAGTTAGTACCACTTCTTCGATGAGATTTTGCTAAGCAGCACGCTTAGCGAATTCCTCTGGTGGCACATAGCCAAGTGCACTATGTGGTCTTACTTTATTGTAATGATCTCGCC
>NZ_WBYO01000012.1:0-59373 GCF_013283345.1 Marinobacterium sp. xm-d-564
CGCACATTAATCCAGTGCATCTAATAAGTTACTCAAGTGTACTGCGTCTGCTATACCTGGCTAAGAGGGGCAGTTATAGCTACTTTTCAGGCCACCTAGCAAGGCGTTAATGTCAGCTTTGGGTCGTGAGCCGACGTCAGACATGAACCGAAACCAGCCAAAAAAGCATTACCACTTACGGAACACGAAGCTCCAGCTTTCCGTCGCTTTGAACAAGGTCTAGGTGTTTTAGAAAACTCATCCCTAACAGAACAATCTGACTATCTAGCTCAGGCACAATCATTGCAGGTACGTTACCCATGGAGAGCCCCCCTAAGCTAACCTCCTCTAACTGAGTTAAATCAACGGGTACTCGTCCATTAGCGGTTATCGCAAAGCTTTTGCCCTGACGGGGTAACGAGAGCTCATTGGCCAGGGCATCAGAAAGTGACACATAGGTCGCACCGGTATCAACCACAAAAGAGACGGGGTAACCATTGATGGTACCTGGTGCTCGATACTGCCCTTTTTGATCGGCAATAAGGCGAACCTGATCGGTGCCGTTCGCCAAAGATAGTTGTGAATTGGGATTGTCGCGCTGTTCAAGATAGGCGTTAAAGCCATAGGTAAGCATCACCAGAATAAGAATCCAGGTCATATGCGCAGAAAAACGGGCCATTTTTCGCTGTGTACTCGGAACCTTATTCACACAAAACCTCTCTAGAAAAGCGCTCTCTGTTTATCTATCAGATCATTAAAGCTGGCACCAAGAAAGGGTAATACTGTGTCAGCGACCGGCTCTAACTGTTTAGAGACATAGTGTTGATAATCAATGATTGAACTACGACAGATGGTTGGTTCTGGACCGTTAACTGTTATGACGTACTCAATAGGGTCCCCTCGCCCTAGACGCAGGTTTAACCCCTGCTTCTCTAGGTATGATTGCATTTTTTTGGCCGCTTTCACATGCGGTGGATTACTGGCCTGATAGGCATCTAGAGGTCGTCTTAGTCGACGACGATAGGTCAATAGGTGATCCGCGTTGCCGCTGAGTAGTTGCTCAGTGGTTTCGACGACTAGGTCACGCCAAGACTCGTCATTGAATATTCTGGACAACAACTCTGTCTGGAATCTTTTCGCCAAAGGTGTCCAATCGGACCGAACCGTCTCCAACCCTTTAAAGAGCAATTGATCTTCACCACCCGATCTCTTAAGACCCGCATAGCGTTTCTTAGTGCCCTTCTCAGAGTGGCGCATGGTTGGCATCAAAAAGCGTTTGAAATGACTCTCATATTGCAGCTCAAGAGCACTCTCTACACCGTATTGCTGTTTAAGGTGATCTCGTAGCCAGTGGTTGGCTTGATTAGCCAGTTCAGTGCCGTACTGCGCTATATCACTCTGTTGGCAATCATCGCCCAACCAGACAAAGACTGAATCGGTATCACCATAAATCACCTGATGACCCTGTTCAGATTCAAACCATTGTGCGGTTTTTTGCAGGAGCTCATGGCCCCTCAATGTAATTGCTCCCGATAGGTTCTGATCATAGAAGCGACACACATTGGACCCTAATACCCCGTAGCAGGCATTCATCTGTATTTTGATCGCTTGTGACAACGCAGAGTTACCTTGCGCCTTAGCTCGATCTCGGGCTAACCAAAGCTCTTTGATGATCGCGGGAAGAATCGCCACATCAGAGTTGAACTGCGCACCAAAAAAGCCCGGTACTAATGACGCCTCTGAGGCCTCACCCGCCAGAGCGAGTGCTAAAGGGTCCACTGAGAAGGTACGAATGATACTGGGATAGAGGCTCTTAAAATCGAACACTAACACATCACGATAGAGACCGGGTTTAGACTCCATGACAAACCCACCAGGCACAGAGAGGTCACTGCGACCAGAGGCATAAGGAGGTGCAACATAGCCTGCGCGATGCAGCTTAGGCAGATAGAGATTATCGAATGCCGCTTGGGAACCACCCACTTTGTCCAAGGCCAAACCTGTAAGACGAGTGCGTTCGATCAAATACTCAAGCAACTCAGCTTTTTTGAAGATCTCTAACACCAATCGACAATCTTCAATGTTATAGGTTGCTAATGCTTGTTTATCCTCTCTAAAGAGCTGCTGAATCTTCTCGCCACGATCATAGGGGTTATCAATCGCTTTACCACGCCCCAAGAGTGACTGAGCGACACTCTCCAGGCTGAAACTATCAAATTGCCAGGTGGCCCCTTTTAAAGTCTCAATGCCGTCGATGGCAACACGACCAGCAATACGACTGAACCAACGACCATTTTGACCAACATCGACCTGCATTTCACTGCTATCGCGTCCAAGCTTGAGCCCTACACGATTGGCCTTAGCTCGCCGAGCGAGCACGCGCAAATCAAAGCCAATCAAATTCCAGCCGACGATCAAATCAGGATCCCACTCTGCCACTATCTCGACAAAACGCTGAAGCAGAGCTCGCTCATCCGAGCAGCCTTCACACCAGGTCAGATCGGGCGCCTCACCATTAAACAGCACGAGACTCTGATCGCCCTGCTGCAAGCCAATCGAGAGCAACTGATTAGCATTTAACGTGGTTTCAATATCTAATGAGAGAAGCTTTAAATCAGGTGTAAAGTCACAGGGGCGCAACTCTAGCCCTTTAACACTTTCTACCTGAACAGCCCCGGTGCGAATAAACCGTTCCATCAAATAGCGATCAACCGGCCTGATATCCTCTTCCATGAGAGCAATCTGCACCGCCTCGAGTCGCTTTAACACTTCCCAGTAAACTTTTAGGCTTTGGCAGTAGAGACCCATGACAGGTTTTAAGGAGAGGGATTTCAGTTCTAAATGACGCAGCGTCCAACCCGATATATCTTTCAGACAGGACTCAATAGCAGCTTGATCAGTGGCAAACACAAAACAGACCGCCTCTGCATTCGAGACAGTAACCGCATGAGCACCCTCCACCCCAGTCAACCAGAAGGTGTATTCAATGCCCTGCGGGCCATCGCGCTGGGTTCGGGTGAGAGGGAAGCCAGTGGTTGGCATAACCGCGCTAGACACCGAAAGGGGTGACTACCTCCAGTTCAGGGAAGTGAGTCAATAGGTCAGTTAAAGACTCTTTCTGGAAAAGAAGCTTCAAGTTAGGGCCTGCATCCATGGTGAAATAGACCTCCAACCCCTGCTCACGAAGGTGCCATACCTTGTGCATCGCCTCTAACGACTCTGGCTGCCAATAGACTAGCGGAGGCCAGCTCGAAGCAAAGGTGGCATGCATCGACATGGCGTTATGCTCCGCAGTAGAACCCAACAGGGTAAAGTCTTTATCTGAGATCGCCTGATGCAGTTTCGACAGATCGGCATTCGCTTGTGCAGGCCAACTGTTATAAAGGTGAGAGGTCTCTTTGGTGCGCTGCATCCCAGATCGGCTATCAACGGACTTCTCGCCGATATCCACTTTGACCAGACCGATTCGAAGATCATCCCAGGTCGCATCAATTGGATGAGCATGACTGTCCAAACCATCTTCGCGATGCCCCATATGCCACTCTACAAATCCATTAAAGATGGATCGACAGGCACTGCCACTTCCCATACGAGCAATCATTGATAGCGCTTCATTGGAAAGCTGCAGTGATAGTGCATCGTTCAGCGCCAACGTCAGTGCAGCAAAGCCGGAGGCTGAGGAAGCAAGACCTGCTGCAGTAGGAATGTTATTTCGAGTCTCCACTCTGAAAGCGAGGGACTTGCTACCACGAAAGAGATCGATGAACTGACTAACGCGACCTGCAAACTGTGAATCCTGGTGCATCTGTTGGCCGTTTAACCAAACCTCATCAATCGGCTGATCAATTGGCGTCACTCGAGTTCTAGAACCCAAATCATTCAATGAGACAGAGAGGGATGGGTTGATCGGCAAATTAAGCTCAGCATCACGCTTGCCCCAGTACTTACACAGAGCGATGTTACTCGGAGCAAAGTGTTCCGATGATGCAGAAACAGCCCCCAACTCGGGTAGCACTTTAGTCAGCACTTCTTGCTTAGTAATCACATTGACTCCTGTTTCAGACCTTCACTGTGTATCGAGACGGGCAGATGTTGATAAGGGATCTCTGAAGGATTGGTCAAACCTAACGAGATAACAGAGTCACCCAAACCAGACCCTGAAATCTTAGCACCCAGAACACCAGACTGCTGACGCATTCTAAATTGCAGGTCTGCCAAATTAGCATCACACACGCCTAGCGCATCCATTAGGCCTGAGTATTGATCCATCAATTGCCCTACTCGGATCCACTCTTGTGACTCTATCGCCTCTTCTGCTGCGCGAGTCACCTGCCCCATCAATTGATAGATCGAGGCGTATATAGCGGGATCGGCCTCAGCTCGCTGATTAACCAAGGCAATCACATCAGGCGTTTTCATCTTGTAACCGACATAAAAGAGATCAATGTCAGGAGTGCCTTTCAGTGGACGAACCTTGGCACCGTTCATTTCATAGGCGATCAAACCACCCCATATTGAAGCGGCCAAATCAGTGCCGGAACCACGACCAAATTGAACCCTGTGAACAGCCTCTAGAGCCAGCTTGAATACCTGATCATTGGTAACCGGCTCACCACAGAAGTTTAACAGACAAGCAAGGGTTGAAGCCGTGACTGCGGCAGATGAACCCAAACCAACTTGGTCAGAAAACTGGCTGGAGACTTTTAAATCAAACCCCTGTTTTAACTTCGACTGACACAGCTGAATTGCAGCGACCATAAAGCTAAACGTTGAATCGTCTGTTAACTCACTCAAAGCGCTCTGATAACGACCCAGTTCCGACTCGATAGTGACGACCTCATCCACTCGCGGGATCAAAGAGACAGACAGCCTGTTACCAACGGCCAGTGCAATAGCAGGTTGGCCATGCAAGATGGCATGCTCGCCCATTAACATCAGGTTACCGGGTGCCGAATAACAGATCATACATCGTCTCCGAGAGTGACACCCAAACCATCCGACTCAACTCGCCCCCAGCGCATCAAAGTCGGTAACTTCAAAGCATCCGGTGTTTGATTGGGCAGATACGCCAGCACAAGCCCACCGGTATCACCCGACACCGCACCAGCACCTGCGATTTTAGCCGCACCGCCTAACCTCTCGATCTGCTCAATCAATGCGGTGACTCGGGCGGGCACCACCCCGATACGGTTTAATAGGCGGTGGTTATCTTGAATCGCAGAGAAGAGCTGATCGAGATCGGTTTGAGCCGTTTCGATGCGGTTCGTCACCGCAGCAAACTCGCTCCATATATCCGACTGCTCAAACTGGGCGCGGACACGCTCGACACAGACACCGGTACTTGTAGCGGGAGTTCCAGTGAATATCCAATACCAATCCTGATTAAATATTTCCGGTAATTCCCCTAATCGACTCGCTTGATCTTGCTCGACTTTGACCAAACCACCCATAGTAACTGTAGCCGCATCAATCAAACTGCCACGACCGTGTTGTAACCGTTCACAGTGTCGCACTTGCTCAATCAAGGTTGGCAAATCTTCGTGTTTGGAGAAGAGTTTCAAAAGCGCCGCAAGCAGAGCGGCAGATGAGCCCATGCCCGCACCAACAGGAATATCCGATTGAATATCAAATTTGCCGCGTGGAATGCGTTCAAGGTTACCTAGTATGCGAGCCACATCAACGGTGTAGAAAATCAACTCTGCCGGTCGAGAGAAGATCTCGCTGATGGAGCGCTCACCTCGAAGGTAGCCATCAAACGCTGCGTCCAATTTGTGACGAAGAGTGGACAACTTCTCCAGCGCCATCTCATGTGCTCTGTCTGGAGCAAACCAGCTAAGACGCGGCAGTAGATCGGGAGTGAAGTTAACGGTTAAACGCTGTTTTACCGAGAATGCGAGAGCTGGGGCACCGTACACAACAGAGTGCTCACCACTTAAAATGATCTTTCCGGGAGCACTCGCAACCGACATGACTAGCGTTCTACGTACTCACGTTTGTGATCGCTAATCGCCGCCAAACGGAAGCGACCCTGTGTATCGGGCTCAATCACATGTTGCCCACCATCACGTGGATCTGGGTAACGGTAAAGGGTGAGATACTCTTCGTAGCTCAACTCAGTCCGATCCTTTAACAGTTCAGCGTGGCGGCCTGTATTCAACGCCGATTGGTAGCCAGACACCACCTTAGCGGTAAAGAACTCACTGACTGAACCCGATCCATAACTGAACAGCCCGATGCGTTTATCGGTTAAATCTTCGTTGAGTTGCTCAAGAAGGGAGCAGAGCCCAATATACATTGACGCTGTGTAACAGTTACCGATCAAACGGTTGTAGATGAGTGTTGGTTCAATCTGAGCAGCAAGCTCTTCCGGAGTTTGACCCGTCTTATTGACACGAGCTAACTGTGAGTGAGCTTTCTGTGCCATCTTGCCGAACGGCAGGTGGTAACAGAAATAGTCGATATCACCGTAGCGAACTGAACTCTCTTCACAGAAGTTTTCCCAGCTACGTTTTAACGATGTTAGGTAAATTTTGGTCGAGTATTTGCCATCAACCAGCGCCGTTGTTCGGTAGTTGGGACGCCAAAAATCCATCACATCTTCAGTATGAGTACCCGATTCTGGTTCAATCTCTAGAACTCTTGGATTTGCTTTAATCAGCATTGCAACCGCACCACAACCCTGGGTGGCTTCACCTGGAGAGTCCAGATCGTAACGGGCCACATCGGAGGCGATCACAAGCACCTGTTTACTTGGGTTACGAGCAACCAGTGCACAGGCCATTTGAACGGCCGCTGTTGCACTGTAACAAGCGTGTTTGAGCTCAACGACGCGGCAACGACTGTTCAATCCCAACAGACGATGTACATAGACTCCCGCCGCTTTGGATTGATCAATACCGGTTTCAGTCGCAAACAGAATCGTTGAGATAGCATCGGTTCCAATGCGCTCAACAATGGGAAGTGCAGCGTTCGCAGCAAGCGTGACGATATCCTCATCATGCGCCGCCATCGCCATCTTCTCTTGACCAATACCATCGTAATACTTGTTAGGATCAGTGCCTTGACGTTCAGCCAGCGTGCGCAAATCGAGGTAGTAGCTCGATGTATAAAAGCTGATTTCGTCGATACCTACGGACATACTTTGATCAAATCCTTAAAACTGTTCGATGATAAGCGCTCGCTGACCCTTAAGCGCTGTCGTACTGGGCACACCTAAAAGAAACAGTGCCGTTACATATTCACGTTTGATACGTTCAATTACGTCGACAACCGCTTCAGCGGATTGCATTGCCGGTTGCAGTAGAGGCGCTGCAAATCCCCCCAGCGAGGCGCCGAGTATAACAGACTTAGCTAGATCAATCCCATTGCGTAGACCACCACTGGCAATCAACGTACTCTTATCCTGCCAAGGCTGACATTGATCTAACGCCACTGGAGTTGGTAATCCCCAATCTTGAAATAACAGCCCAAGATCATCCTGATCACGACGATGATGTTCGATTCGACTCCAAGAGGTTCCACCACTGCCTGCCACATCGAAATAGCGAACACCTGCTCGGTAACCAAGCTCCACATCGGCGGCCGACAGGCCAGAACCCACCTCTTTCAACCAGACTGGAACGGACAAACCCTCGACAACCTGTTGGATCTGATCCGTCAGATTCGCGAAATTACGATCACCCTCTGGCTGAATAGCCTCCTGCAAAGGGTTTAAGTGAAGGTAGAGAGCATCAGCCTTAAGCAGGTCAACCGCAGCCTGACACTGCTCCAGTGAAAAACCATAGTTGAGCTGCACAGCACCAACATTGCCAATCAATAACGCATTGGGAGCAACCGATCGAAGATCAAAACTACTCTTAGCCGACTCATCACTGAACATCACTCGCTGCGAACCCACCGCCATCGCCACACCACAACGCTCGGCTGCTTCTGCAAGATTACGGTTAATGGTTCGGATCAACTCATGATCACCACCCGTCATCGATGAAATAAGCATCGGGAAGCTTAGCGATTTACCCAACAATTCAATGGACGGATCGATCTTTTCGAAATCGAGCTCTGGCAACGCCCTGTGCGTTAACTTGATACGATCGAAGTAGCGCGCATCACGATCGGTCTCTGCATCCTGCAGAATCGCATTGATGTGCTCAATTTTTCGATCGTTGGTCAGCTGACTCATTTGCGTTCCATTTGCAGGTGCGACTGCATCAGCTCACCTGGGTTAGTCTGCGCAGCAATCAGCGACAGCTCACCACACAGAACCGTAGCACCACAGATAGCCGCCAATCGACGTGCATTAGCACCCGGCTCACGATCATCTCGACAGCCAAGGCGTTCTAGGTTCTCTTCTACAAAGTCGATCCCTTTGCCGTTACCGACACTGCCGACGATTAGGTTGGGTAGCGTACAGCTGAAGTATAAATCGCCGTTGCGAACCTCAGCGTGAACCACACCTTGTGATCCCTCAATGATGTTGGCCGCATCCTGACCTGTCGCCAAGTAAAAGGCGAGCAGCATATTAGCGTAGTGCGCATTAGCACTGCGTAAACCGCCGGCAATCATTGTTCCGATCAGGTTTTTCTTGATGTTCAGATCAACAATTTTCTCTGGCGTAGAGTGAAGGCGGCGCTCAACGATATCCCGTGGAATCAGGATTTCACAAACCACATACTTACCACGACCAAGAATGCCATTAACGGCGGTCGCCTTTTTATCGGAGCAATAGTTACCGGATATAGAGCTGTACTGAAGGTGTGGATACTCTGTCAAAATCCAAGGGATCAGATGATCAGCAGCATTGGTCACCATATTGTGACCAGAAGCATCGCCCGTCGTAAACTCTAGGCGTAGGTAGATAAGGTTACCAACCACCTGAGAATTCAGATCAATTAACTTGGCGAAACGACTCGATTTTGCCACTACCTCATTGAGGTCATCCATTCGAGCTTTTAGAGACTGGATCGCTTGGTGCGCTGCATAGGCATCTTCCGCTTCAAGCAAAATCGAGCGGGTCATACGCTCATCAATCACACTGACTTTAATCCCCTCTTCACAGAGAGTAGAGATGCGTGCACCACGACCAACGGATGGCCACAGAGGGGTTTCGTAAGTGGCTAGAGGAACACTCAACTTCTCTTCAATCAGATGACCTGACAGTTTCATCGGACCGACCCAGCGCATTGGGATCGGAGCTTGAAGAATTTTGTGTGTTTTCATCCGCTGAAAATCCAATAAAAAAGGGTTGTAGCAACAACCCTTTAGGTTCAAAAACTAACTAAGAGCAATTTTATCGATCACATCTACCTGATGCAATTGATTGAACTCATAACAGAGCAACTGAGATCACTGAAAAAACAAAAAACCCGAGTCATCTTAACGATGATTCGGGCTTCGATTTAGCAAACTAGACTAGTTGACGATTAGTCGAACTTACGACCTTTGCTAGCAGCGATACGCATACGAAGTGCATTCAACTTAATGAAGCCAGCTGCGTCTTTCTGATCGTAAGAGCCTGCGTCATCTTCAAAGGTTGCAATGCTCTCGTCGAACAGACTCTCTTCAGAGCGACGACCAACAACCGTCACGTTACCTTTGTACAGCTTCACACGAACTTCACCGTTCACGTACTTCTGACTCTCGTCGATCATCGTTTGAAGCATCTTACGCTCTTCTGACCACCAGAAGCCGTTGTAGATGACTTTAGCGTAACGTGGCATCAACTCATCTTTTAGGTGAGCCGTTTCACGATCTAGAGTAATCGATTCAATCGCACGGTGTGCAGGCAGCATGATGGTTCCACCCGGTGTTTCGTAACAGCCACGTGACTTCATACCTACGAAACGGTTCTCTACGATATCAAGACGACCGATACCGTTTTCACCACCCACCTTGTTAAGGTAAGTCAATACGGTAGCTGGAGACATCTCTTCACCGTTGATCGCAACGATGTCACCCTGACGGTAGGTCAATTCAAGGTAAGTTGGCTGATCTGGAGCCTCCTCTGGAGAGACAGACCAACGCCACATATCGGCTTCAGCTTCTGCCCAAGGATCTTCAAGAATGCCGCCTTCGTATGAGATGTGAAGCAGGTTCGCATCCATAGAGTAAGGTGATTTTTTCTTTTTGTTAGAGAAATCGACTGGGATGTTGTGAGTTTCACAGTAAGCCATCAACTTCTCACGCGAGTTAAGATCCCATTCACGCCAAGGTGCAATGACGTGCACGCCCGGTTTCAGTGCGTAGGCACCCAATTCGAAACGTACCTGATCGTTACCTTTACCGGTCGCACCGTGTGAAATCGCATCAGCACCAGTCTCGTTAGCGATCTCAACCAGACGCTTAGCGATGAGTGGACGAGCGATTGAAGTACCCAGTAGGTATTCACCTTCGTAAATAGTGTTCGCACGGAACATTGGGAATACGTAGTCACGAACAAACTCTTCACGAAGATCTTCGATGTAGATCTCCTTGACGCCCAAGGCTTCAGCTTTAGCTCGCGCTGGCTCAACCTCTTCACCCTGACCGATGTCAGCAGTAAAGGTTACAACTTCGGCATTGTACTCATCTTGTAACCAACGAACGATTACAGAGGTATCCAAACCACCAGAATAAGCTAAAACGACTTTTTTAATGTCGGACATTGACGACTCCAACTCCATGCTCACCCGATCTGGGTAGAGGTTAATACGGCGCACTGAACTCATGAATCAGACAGCGCTAAAATTTATGGGGGGAAATTATAGCGAACATTTAAATAAATATCAGTAGATCTGAGTTTTAACTCTGCCCTTATCCTTTGGATTTGTTAAACTCCATAAAACCCCATCGAAGAGTAAGGATCTACTGTGCCAAATTCGAAACAGCGTCACCCAATGGCAGACCGTTTCCGTGGTTATCTTCCCGTTGTTGTTGATGTCGAAACGGCTGGATTCAATGCTCAAACCGATGCTCTCTTAGAGATTGCAGCGGTCACTCTGACCATGGATGAAGAGGGCTACCTGATCGTAGATCAGTCAATTGAGGCGCACGTAGAGCCTTTCGAAGGGGCAAACCTAGAACAATCGGCGTTGGATTTCACCGGCATCGACCCTTGGTCGCCGGATCGTGAGGCCGAGCCAGAACTCATGGCGATGGAGAAGATCTTCAAGCCTATCCGCAAAGCGGTTAAAGCGCATGACTGCAAACGAGCCATTTTGGTTGGACATAACGCCCACTTTGATCATAGCTTTGTATGCAATGCAGCTGATCGTTGTGACATCAAGCGCAATCCATTCCACCCATTCTCCACTTTTGATACCGCCACACTGGCGGGTCTAGCGTATGGCCATACGGTCCTCGCTAAGGCGTGCGATCTCGCCGGAATTAGCTTCGACAACAAACAGGCGCACTCCGCTCTCTACGACACAGAGAAAACGGCCGAGCTATTTTGCATGATTGTCAATCAGTGGAAAGAGATGGGGGGATGGGACATGATGCTCGCCCTCAGAGAAGAGAGCGAGCTGGACTAACAAGCGTCAGCGGGGATTAACCCTCAGCGTTGTCACCCTCTTCAGATTTAGCCGCTTCAGAGACCAATGTCTGTAGTTCACCGCTCGCTGCCATATCACAGATAATGTCACACCCGCCGACTAGCTCACCATTAACCCACAACTGAGGGAAGGTCGGCCAGTTAGCGTACTTTGGTAGTTCTGCACGAATGTCAGGGTTCTCAAGGATGTTTACGAAAGCAAAACGTTCGTTACACGACATCAACGCTTCAGATGCACGTGATGAAAAACCACACTGAGGAAAGCGAGGTGTGCCTTTCATGTAAAGAAGAATGGCATTGCTTTCGATCTGTTCTTTAATTGTCTCTAAAGTGCTCATTAACTCACCTCTTAAATCTCATTGAACGAATGGGCGCACTATACAGTAAATCTGAGTAAAAAACTCGGTTATAACCACTCTAAGATTGCTTATTTTGTAAGCACAAAATAATATTAGTCTCCAGCGACAGCCACGGCTGTCTTTTTGCGTTTTATGGAGAACACTTTCAATGACCATGACCCCTGTAATGCCCACCTACGCTCGGTTACCTGTTGCTTTCACCCACGGTGAAGGCGTTTGGTTGTACGACACTGAAGGGCGACGCTATCTGGATGCACTCTCTGGCATCGCAGTTACCGGTCTTGGTCACGCTCACCCTGCCGTCACTCAAGCACTCAGCGAACAAGCCGCTAAACTGATTCACACTTCCAACCTGTACGAGATCTCTCTGCAACAGCAGCTGGGTGAAAAGTTATGTACAGAGACCAATATGGAAGCGGTCTACTTCTGTAACTCCGGTGCGGAATCGAATGAGGCTGCAATCAAGATTGCTCGTAAATACGGTAACGACCGCGGCATCACTAACCCGTCTATCATTGTGATGGAGCAGAGTTTTCATGGCCGCACCATGGCAACGCTGTCAGCCACTGGAAATCGTGCCATTCAAGCCGGGTTCGAACCACTTCTGAGTGGCTTCGTGCGCGTGCCATACGATGATGTTGAAGCGATTAAGAAGGTCGCATCAAACAACCGGAGCATTGTAGCAATTCTTGTAGAGCCCGTTCAGGGTGAAGGTGGCGTGCACGTCCCTACCGACGGCTACCTAAAAGCACTGCGTGAGATTTGTGATGAGAATGAGTGGCTGCTCATGCTTGATGAGGTCCAAACAGGCAATGGCCGGACTGGCAAATACTTTGCATTCCAACATGAAGGTGTACAGCCTGACGTATTGACCACAGCAAAAGGTCTAGGCAACGGGGTTCCTATTGGTGCCTGCTTGGTTGCAAAACATGGCAACCATGTATTCGGTCCTGGTAACCACGGCTCAACCTACGGTGGTAATCCATTGGTATGTGCGGCGGCGCTTGCCGTTTACAACACCATCCAAAATGAAGAACTGATGGCCAATGCGATGGCTCGTGGCCAACAGATTCGTGATGGCTTGGCCTCTCGCTTTGCCGACCTTGAAGAATTTGTTGAGGTACGAGGCAAAGGGTTGATGATCGGTTGTCAGTTCAATACTGACATTGCTGGCTTAGCTAAACTTGCCTCTGACAATCAGCTATTGCTCAATGTGAATGGAGGAGGTAAGGTTATTCGATTGCTACCACCTCTAATCATCTCTGAGTCTGAAGCAGAGCAACTGATAGAGACTGTATCTGAGCTAGTTCATCAGCTACTTGCAAAGTAATCAAAACTAACTTTATTTAGGATATCGTCAGCCATGCATTTGGCTGACGTTTTAATTTTTATGGGAACAAGACACTTTCTAACTCTTCTAGACCTAACGCCTGAAGAGCTTAACAAACTGATCAATCGTGCGATTGAACTCAAACGCATGCGCAATGCGGGAGAGATCTACGAGCCACTCAAGAATCGCGTTATGGCGATGATCTTTGAAAAGTCGTCTACACGAACACGTGTCTCCTTCGAAGCAGGCATGGCACAGTTTGGTGGTCATGCGATGTTCCTATCCCCTCGCGACACCCAGCTGGGACGCGGTGAACCGATTGAAGACAGCGCTCGAGTCATCTCTAGCATGGTTGATGTAGTGATGATTCGCACCTTCAGCCACGAATTAGTTGAAACCTTTGCAGCCAACTCCAAGGTGCCGGTCATTAACGCGCTGACCGATGAGTTCCACCCCTGTCAGCTACTTGCCGACATGCAAACCTATCAAGAGATCCGAGGTTCTATTAAAGGTAAGACCGTGGCATGGGTTGGTGATGGCAATAACATGTGCAGTAGCTACATCAATGCGGCTCGCCAGTTTGATTTCCATTTAAACGTCGCTTGTCCTAAAGGTTTTGAGCCAGATGCAGAGCTACTCGCCGCAAACCCTGGTCGTGTAACAATTACTCATGATCCTAAAGAAGCCGTTAAAGATAGCGACCTGGTTGTAACCGATGTTTGGGCATCAATGGGACAGGAGGAGGAAGAGGCTCTTCGTCTGAAGCGTTTTGATGGATTCCAAGTCAATACAGCATTGATGGATCTCGCTAAACCGGATGCTCTATTCATGCACTGCCTGCCGGCTCACCGCGGTGAAGAGGTCAGCGACGAAATGATGGACGACCCACGTTGCGTTGCATTTCAAGAAGCTGAAAACCGCCTACACGCCCAAAAAGCACTTCTGGAGTTCCTTCTAGTAGGCATTTAACCCTTTGAGTAAGCAGTCCATGGGCTGCTTACTTGATATGGTCTATACTGGCCTCAATGCAATTAGCTGGAGTCAGCCATGATCGATCTTCGACATCTTAAAACTCTTGTGGCATTAAGAGATGCCGGTAGCCTTGTCGAAGCTGCAGAGCGGGTTCACTTAACCCAATCGGCCCTTTCACACCAAATCAAAGATCTCGAAGAGCGCCTAAACTGCTCGCTGTTCATCCGCAAAACCAAACCGATTAGTTTCACCTCTGCTGGTCAACGCATACTATCGTTGGCAGATGACATTCTACCGATGATCCGAACAGCCGAGCGTGATATTGCTCGCTTAGCGGGTGGTGAAGTTGGTCGTTTGAATATCTGTATTGAGTGTCATAGCTGTTTTGATTGGCTCATGCCAACCATCGACTCATTCCGCAAGAATTGGCCTGAAGTTGAGATGGATCTCTCAACCGGTTTTACATTCCAGCCACTGCCAGCACTGGCTCGTGGTGATATTGATCTTGTCATCACATCGGATCCAGAGCCAAGAAACGGCATTCACTACGTTCCACTGTTCAGTTACGAATCGATGCTCGCCCTAAGCCGCCAACATCGACTCAATGCTAAAAAGCAGATTGAGCCGTCGGATCTATCGGAAGAGACCTTGATCACCTACCCCGTCGATCAAAACCGTTTGGATCTGTTCACACGATTTTTAGACCCAGCAGGTATCGAACCTCAAGAAATTCGCACGGCGGAGTTAACCGTTATGATGGTGCAGCTGGTTGCTAGTGGTCGAGGCGTGGCTGCGCTGCCAAACTGGGCACTGCACGAGTATCTTGAAAAGCAGTTCATCGATGCCAAGTCTTTAGGTGAAGAGGGTTTGTGGTGCACACTCTATGCGGCTATCCGCGAAGAGCAGAAAGAGTCAGACTTCATGCTGGACTTCCTAAGCACCGCGCAAGAGATCAGCTTTAAACGACTCAACGGCATTAAAGCCGCGATCACCAAGTTCGAAAACAACGATGAGTAAAGCTCAAGCCGTTACACTCTCGATTGAAGCGATCAGAAAAGAGATGGTGCGCTTATCACTCTGGGAAGCATCGCCACCGCCCCAGGAAGCTTTAAGTAGTCAGCAACCCTTTTGCATCGACACGCTTGAGTTTACTCAGTGGTTGCAGTGGATTTTAATCCCTAGGCTTGAAGCCCTTTTAAAAACTAAAATTCCTCTGCCTGACTCCAGTGCCATCCACCCCTATGCCGAAGAGGCACTGAAGAGTCGTACAGAGAACGCCCAATTAATCGCTCAGATTCAACAACTCGATAGAGCACTCAGCGGGGATACTAATGGCTGAAAGCTACGGTCTATTTGAACAGATACTGCTTATTTTCATTGGTGCCGTTGTTGCCACCACCCTGTTCAGACGTTTAAAACTGCCAGCCATTTTGGCCTACCTAGCTATGGGTGCCCTGATTGGCCCGTTTGCGCTTCAAGTTGCACACCCCGACCAGATGGCGCTTCTTTCAGAGCTTGGCGTTGTATTCCTTCTGTTCATGTTGGGTCTTGAGTTCTCATTGCCAAAAATGATTGCCATGCGCAAAACCGTTCTTGGCTTAGGTTCAGCCCAAGTCATTACTACCTCCGCTATTTTCATCGGCTTATCGCTACTAATGGGGATGGAGTTGGCACCCTCCATCGTTCTAGCCGGTGCGTTAGCCTTATCTTCTACAGCCATCGTGACCAAAGAGCTCATTCGACTCCAGCAGCTAGGACAACCGCATGGGCAGCTATCCTTCGGGATTCTGCTATTTCAAGATATTGCCGCGGTCGTCTTTCTGATCTTAGTTCCTGCGCTAGGAACCAGCACCGCTGAAGCTAGCGAATCAATCATCTGGCCACTACTGCAAGGCGCTGGATTGCTACTTTTACTTCTTATTCTTGGGCACAAAATTCTTCCCGCACTGTTTAATGAGATTGCCCGTGAACGCTCGGATGAGCTCTTTGTCCTAGTTGCACTGGTCACTGCTATGACGGCAGCTTGGATTACTCACGCAGCGGGCCTATCAATGGCTTTAGGTGGCTTCTTAGCGGGCATGATGTTGGGCGAGAGTCACTTTAAGCATCAACTTGAGAATGACATACGCCCATTTAGAGATGTGCTGCTTGGCCTCTTCTTCGTCACTGTGGGTATGCAGCTTGATCTGTCTGCGCTGGTTGAAAACATCCACTGGGTTATTCTAACGACTCTGATGCTGGTCACGGCGAAAACCCTCGTCATTTTGCTGCTAGGTCGTCTATTCGGTAATAACGCAAACACCTCCCTGAAAGCAGGCATCAGTCTAGCTCAAGGCGGTGAGTTTGGCTTTGCCCTACTCGCGGTTGCTCTGACCTATCACGTGATCGACAGTGACCTAAACGCTGTCTTAGTCTCCACCATTATCATTTCGATGGTCATTACACCTAGTCTATTAAATAAAGCCGATTGGATCGCAGAGCGCTTTTTCCCAACCGAAAACAGCACTGAGTCTGTGCCAGAGCACCAACATGCTGATGCCGCCAGCCAACATCACGAACTCGCCGACCATGTCATCATTTGTGGCTATGGTCGTGTTGGACAGATTGTGGCTCGTTTTCTGAAGCAGATGGGGATTCAATACGTAGCCATCGATCCGGACCCGATTCGCATTAAAGAGGCCTCTTCAGCCGGTGAGCCTGCCTATTACGGCGATGCCAAACGTGTCGATATTATGCGAGGCTTAGGAGCTGCGAAGGCTCGCCTTATTATTCTGACGCTGCCTAACCCCAAGTCGAGCCTTGAGACGTTAAAACAGATCAAGCGCGAATTCGGTGATATCCCAGTACTCGTTAGAACCCAGGATGATTATCACTTAGAGCAGTTTCAGATATACGGCGCAGCAGAGGTGGTACCTGAGGCCCTTGAAGGCAGCCTAATGTTGGTCTCTCACGTCCTCACACTGCTGGATGTTCCCGCAGATATCATCAAGGAGCGCATTCGTACCGTAAGATCACAACGTTACCGAATATTGCATGGTTTCGTGCACGGCGGACAATCCCTGAAAGCGGATTTAGACCCAAGCCGAGTGATTCAAAAGCACGCGGTTACTCTCTCTGAAAACGCCTATGCTTGTGGCAAAACCCTAGACGCCCTCGACCTAGAGTTGGAGATCAGCTCACTGATTCAACAGGGTGAGGAGATCGATAACCCATCGGGAACTCTGCTGCTTAATGAGGGTGACACTTTGATTCTGAACGGATCGCCTAGGGAGATTGAACAAGCAGAAGAGAGGATTCTGCTCGGCAACCTGTGATTCGCTCGCCGACATGGTAAAATCGCGCGCTTAGAAAATGGAGTCAGCGATGAGCGATCAACAGGTAACTTTAACCGCACTATTCAAACAGGCCGGAACCGCGATGCGTATCTACGATCTCGGCCGTCGTATCAGGGCATTCAGTGCTGACGAGTTTGAACGCATCGAGACTCAGGCCACCCCTTACCCTACTCCCTACCTGCAGCACGCTTGGATTGCGCTGCTACTTTGGAATCCTAAGTCTGCTGATGAGAATGCCGTCTGGTTTTTGAAGTTACCGCTTGATGAGCAAGGGTTTCTGCTCAGCGCTGTGCGTGATGATATCGTCAATCGCCTACTGCAAAACGTTCAATCCAGTATCGACGGTGTTCCAACAGAAGACAGCCTCAAAGAGAATCCTTTTGCGTTTAAACCAAGCGATGAAAAGATGGCACTATTTCATGCCAAAGCAGCACTGGATAACCAACAAGCAGCATCAGCCTATTACGAGCCTGTGCAGCAATTTATCAGCCAACCCAACCTTGATACTGGCTGGGAGAACTTGTCACTTCAAGGCTTGGCTGATTTTGTTGTAAGACTTGAACAGTCCGGTAACGAAGCAACTCTTGTGAGCGCACTGAATCAGCTTCCAGAAGGCTTACACGCACAAGTTCTTGGGTTGCTTGAACACGCAAAGCCTAGCAGCGACCTATCCGAAAAGCTGTTGCATCAGCTAACAGAGGCATTAAGCGAAAACAGAGACCCTGTGCTTATCTCGCTTCTTATCCGTGCGCTCTCTAGTGCTAAAACAGAAAGCCATACGCATCAGGCGATTGAAGCTGTTCTCAATAGCAGAGCAGCACAGAGTGCTGAGCTGCTCGCTGCGATCGCTACCCGTTGTGAAAATGCGCTGCTTGAGCCAACACTTCTAACTCTGTTTTTAGAGGCTCTAGCTAAGTGTGATGCCGGGCAGAACGCCTTCAGTCGTATCCTAGCAGACTTGATGTACCTGCCGGTGCATCGAGTCTTGATGGTTCAAGCGCTTCGCTCATCCTCGGTGTCCGATGCACTGAAACAGGCAACCGATCAAATGTTCGGCCCACACTTTCGCCAACCACAATAGGCTCTTGCAATGAACAGTGTTCGCGCTATCGCTCACCGATTAACTCGTCAAACTGGTGATCAGTCATTTCACCTAAAAGAGCAACCTATTGGGTCAGAACTGAATGCCCGAAAACTGCTGAACGAAATCGATCAGGTCTTCACCCGCAGGGCCACCAAGCGTTATGGCCGTTTTGCGGATGAGGCAACGAGCTTCAAAGGACTCCTGCTGAACTGGCAAGAGAAGGGTCTGGACCTGACTCAATTCAGCTCCAAAGTCGTCGAGCTGTTAGCCGTGATGTTCGAGAGTGAGGATTTAGAGACGGATGGATACTGGGCATTCATCGAGCAAGATGAAACCGACCTGCACGAACTCTGGATAGCTCAATTAAAACAGACCGACGGATGGTGTTTTGATGAGAGCAATGAGTTGATTGAATCAGAACAGCTTGAGTTTTCAAAAATGGGGCTCTGTTGCTGCATCGATCTAAAGCGCCTGTTTGACCCTAGCGCCAGTCGCTACCTTACCCTAGGCTTCGGTTTTGGTGACCGCTCTGCCACTCGAGCTTTGGCTGAGTTTATTGGCTTCTTCGATACTGTAGATACCCAAGCTGACACAGAACGCTTCATGGAGGTGGTTCGTGACTACAGTGCCAATATGCCGGAAGAGTCTGGTAAACGTTATCAGAAAGAGGTCGCCGAGTTCTGTATAGAACAATCCAAAGCGGGTGAGTCCGTAAGTTATCGTGACCTAACTGCCTCTGTTGAAAGTGACCAAGAGGTTGGGTTTGATCAATACATCGCCTCTGAAGCCCCAGAACTTAAAGAGCAGTTCATTCCCGATCGCGCCAGTCTGAAAAAATACGTTCGCTACACCGGCAGAACGCGTGAGGTATCGATCAGCTTCAGCAATGAATCGCTCGGAAAATCGATCTCTTTCGATCCAAACAGTGAAACTTTGACAGTAAAGGATCTACCTGCGAACCTGATCAAGCAGCTCAAAGAGCAACTCGAGCCAGAGACTAAGGAGTAACCGATGCACTTTTTCATCATCATCGCGGGGGTCGCTTTCTTCATCTATTGGAAGTTTTTTAGACCACGCCAATTAGAAGTATTTATCGTTTCGGTCATTGCCACAATGATCACCATGACGCTGGTCGCGATTGTGTTTGATGATGTGAAATTGGGCTTTCTCTTTTCAGTATCGATTCTGGGGTGGAGTAAACTGTTTGACCAACTGATCAGCGATCAAAATGCCTCGAAAATGTCGAAGCACCTTAAACGCTTTCTTGGAAGAAAATAGTTCTCTTGAATCTGACTATTGAGTAGTCGGCAGCGTCCAACCACGATCTTGAGCCGTTGCTAAACTCTGCTGGTACTGTCGCGAACGGACATTAGAGCCCTCAGGCAAGGTCAAGTAATAGAGCAATTTGCAGGCTTCAGCCTCATCGATCTGATGGGTTTTAGCAAACTCGAGCATGGTGGTTGCATGCGTCACTTCGCTTTTGGCTTCAATCGCAACAGGCACTGGTTGATCAATCGTCTCACCAGCACGCACCCGCTTTGAAATCATATCGTAGTAGTATCGAAAACGTGGGTAGATATTGGCTTCCGCCTCCCCTCGAATCTCATACCAACCGGTCTGCTTGGCCGCCTCATAGACAGCAGGGTGAGACCAATCGTGATGATGATCGCCCGCGTATCGACAAGCCTCTTGGTAAGCTTCATAACTGCTAGGAAGACCAAAGTCTGCTCCAACCTCTTTTAGTATGTTGAGGAACTCTGAGATGGATGGCATCCAAGCTAAGGTCTCTTTACAACGATTAATAGCCGCTACCAGTTCATTTTCACCATAGCCAGAGATGCTCATTGCCCACTCACGTTTGGCAATCATAATCTCCTGCTCGGTTTCAAAAGCACTTTTGAATTTATGGCCATAGATCGCCATGAAACGAGCAAACACCATGTTGACCATCGCTTTGGTCTCTTGGCTGATCAGCTCGCGTTGCGGCGCCTCATGTTCCGGCGTACTGAGTGAGCGATTACCAGTCGAGGTTTTTGAGGTCCATGACGGCTGCGGTAACCCGTTTTCGGTTTTCCCGAGTATCTCGTCGACTTTTTTCATGCTGCCCACCGGCTTGTGAAGATTCGTTAAAACGTTCAGCTTTAGCCGAACGGCTCTCTTGATCACGAACGGCACGTTTTACCCAGGCTAAGAATTTCTGGTTCCAAACGCTCTGGTGATCAAGTTTATCCAGATAGTAGAGTGTAAATTCATCAAGATGCGATTCCGCAAATCGAGCTTCAATACCATGCTGCTGAAGCAACTGATAGAAACTCTCATCAGGCCTCCAAGAGACATCCATACGAATTTGAAGTTTGCGTTTTTGTTCAGCCGCTTCGAAAATTTCGTCCAACTCATTGGTTGATCGACGCCAGCCACCACCAAAACTGGGCGGCACGTTCCGTCTAGAGTTTGGCAAACGATGAGTTTGAGGTCGAGCAGCTGTCGCCTGGATGGCTGCAGGCGCTTGTTTTGTCGCAGGCGTTGCTACGGATTGAGAAGCTCCCTTTTCAAAACTAATCAGCAGTTGATCATCAGATACTTGCAGACCAAACAGGGATTCAGATGCCAGCGTGTAAAGATGCTCAAGCAACTGTGCCTCACTCCAGAAGGGGCAGCGCTCCTGCAACGCAGACAATGAGAGAGTTAACTCATCTGCTTTGACAATAAGGCGGTACTGTTCAATCAGACCCAACAGCAGCGCACCATCCACACCATACTTGGATGCTAGGGATGGGGAGACAGATAGAGGCTGTTCGGGTAGATCGTTCATCAATACACTCTCAAAGTTGATCAATTATTTTAACAGCGCCGATTGATCCATAACAGTAGAAACCTCATTACTGTTTGAACTCTTGTGGAAAGTATCCCGTTTTTAAGTAGACTGAATTTAGTCTTAGTATAAGAGTGACCTATGTTTCCAGAGAAAATGAATCCCTTAAGGGCACGCCGTTTAGGGATTGATACACACCACGAACCCAACATCTACCTTCGTTCAGACAGTTCTGTCTGCAAATCGGAAGGGTTTAACAGCCTAACGCGCGTCCTCGTCTCGACAGAACAGAATCACATGATCGCCACGTTGAATATCGTGACGGGAGACCTAATTGACGAGGGGGAGATCGGACTCTCTGAATCGGCTTGGGAGAAACTTAAACTGATAGGACATGAGTCCATATGGCTGTCTCACCCAAGGCCTGTTCATTCGCTGTCGCATGTGCGATCAAAGGTCTATGGCCATAAATTAAATGAAGAGCAGTTTAGCGAAATTATTAATGACATCGTTGATGAACGTTACGCTGATGTTTACTTAGCCGCCTTTATTACCGCCTGTGGTGACGACAAGTTAGATGATGAAGAGATCACCTCTCTCACGCGCGCAATGATCAATGCTGGAAGCACTATTGATTGGGGGCTAGATCAGGTCCTAGACAAACACTGTGTGGGTGGTTTACCCGGCAACCGCACCACGCCCATTGTGGTCTCCATATTAACGGCTGCAGGCTTAACCATTCCCAAAACCTCTTCACGAGCAATCACCTCGCCGGCCGGTACCGCTGACACCATGGAGACGCTCACAGATGTCAGTCTCACCTTAGATCAGATGCGAGAGGTCGTTCACTCGGAAGGAGGTTGTTTAGCCTGGGGAGGGTCCGTGAGGCTGAGCCCTGCTGACGATCTACTCATTCAAGTAGAACGCGCACTCGATATCGACAGTGAAGGACAGCTGATCGCCTCTGTTTTATCAAAAAAAGTAGCCGCAGGCGCGACCCACGTTTTGATCGACATTCCAGTAGGGCCAACCGCTAAAGTTAGAGATGATGAAGCCGCCGATAAGCTAGCAAACAGTTTTAAACGAGTGGCTGATAACTTAGGTGTCACCTTAGCCATTGTTAAGACAGACGGGACTCAACCGGTCGGTGAGGGAATTGGACCCGCTCTTGAAGCGCGAGATATTGTCCGAGTTTTAAAATGTGATGAGCAAGCACCTCAGGATCTGCTAAATCGCGCGGTCTACCTTGCCGGTGCAATGCTCGATTTAAGCGGTAAAGTATCACCTGGCGAAGGTGAAAAGCTCGCCAGAGAGTTGGTTACAACGGGGAAAGCTTGGGAGAAATTTGTTGCCATCTGTCAGGCGCAAGGCGCTTTTAAAGAGCCACCTATAGCCCACTATCGTTACGAAATGTTAGCGGAGAAGGATGGCACTCTCGCCACTGTTGATAATCGTATCCTAGCCAAAGTCGCCAAGTTGGCCGGTGCGCCAGCTGATGCGGCGGCGGGGGTTGATCTACACGTTAAAGTAGGCGATCTGATCAAACGTGGGCAGCCCATGCTAACGATTCATGCTGAACACATTGGCGAGCTAAACTACGCGGTAGACTATCTGCAATCACACCTACAAATTTTAACCTTTGGTGAATAGGTGACTTATGAAAAACTCCATTCTATTTAATCTATCTCCAAGCCACCCTATTCCGGAGAAACTCGCTGAAGCTACCGGTCTACCACTAGGTCAATTTGAAATCCGTCACTTCCCTGATGGGGAGACGTTTCTCAGGGTTGATACCGACGTAGCAGAATCCAACGTGGTTATTTTCTGCGACCTATACCAACCCAATGAGAAACTGTTTCCACTACTCAGTTTTGCAGAAAATGCTCGCGAGCTAGGCGCTAGCAATATCTGTCTGATCACACCCTATCTTCCGTATATGCGCCAAGACAAACGTTTTCATACTGGCGAATCGATCACCTCTAGACACTTTGCTAAGCACCTATCCCTCGCCTTTGATGCACTGATAACGGTCGATCCACACCTACATCGTTATCCAACACTGGATGCGGTTTATACACTCAACGGAATGGTCTGCACGGCGCAAACGGTGATTACCGAGTTCCTAAAAGCGCAAACCGACAACTTATTATTGATCGGCCCTGATGAAGAGAGTGAACAGTGGGTAGCTGCCATCGCAAACGCATCTAATCGCCCCTATCAGATCCTGTTGAAAGAGCGATCAGGTGATTACGATGTCTCTGTGACAGAGCCTGAACTGGCCCAATACAGAGGCTATTGTCCTGTATTAGTCGATGACATCATCTCCAGCGGCAGAACCATGCTAGCGACCATTGAACACTTGGAGTCAGCGGAGATGGGTAAACCTTTGATCATCGGAGTCCATGGTATTTTCGCTAAAGATGCATATGCACTATTGAAAGATATTGCCGAAATTCACAGCTGCAACAGCATTGTCCATGAGACGAACTCATTAGATCTGACACCGGTCATAGCTACGCAATTGATGGGCTATCTTGAACAGCTGTAATGGGTAGTGATTTAAACGTTAAACTGATCGAGGGTTTTCTCAGTTCTAAAGAAGCAGATGCACTGCTCACAGAGCTCACAGACACCTTAGAGTGGCGCCAAGAGAGTATTACCCTTTATGGAAAAAGCCACCCTATTCCAAGACTGCAGTGCTTTGTAGCATCAAAAGGTGTCAGTTATCGTTACTCTAATCTGACAATGGAGGGTAGCGGCTTTCCGAACATTCTCGAATCCATTAAAGACAAAATCGAGTCAACGGCCAACCACACATTTAATGCCGTTCTTTGTAACCTCTATCGAGATGGGCATGACAGTATGGGGTGGCACAGTGATAACGAGCCAGAACTGGGCGAACAGCCTGTCATCGCGTCACTGTCACTAGGGAGCTCTCGCACCTTTCGATTTAGAGATCTAAAGAGTAGAAAAGAGACCGTCGACTTTGAACTCAGCCACGGCTCTCTGCTGATCATGAACCCTGGAGTTCAAGAGTATTGGGAGCACTCAGTGCCAAAACGTCTTCGCGTTAAACAACCGAGAATCAATCTAACCTTTCGACTAATCGATCCAGCTCGCTAGCCAACGCATAACAGGTTCTGCTGGCTCAGGATCTTTATTGGCATCAACATAGAGCGGCTCAACCAACGATTGAGCCTTCAGATTTGAAAACACTTCAAACAGTCGTTTGGCCGCCCCGTTGAAATAGTCATAACTTGAATCCCCTAACCCTACCAATGCAAAGCGCTGATGGGTTAAATCGGGCTCTTCATCTAATAGATCACAGTAGAGCGGCATCAAACCGTCTGGGATGTCTCCCATTCCTGTCGATGCCGTCATAATCAGCAGGGAAGCTGATGGATCAAGATCAGAGAGCTCGGGTGTATCTAGCCATTCACACTGATGTCCCTGAGTGGTCAGAAATTCCTGACACTCATCAGCCAATTCAATAGTTGAACCATAAACGGTACCGACGATGATTTGAAACTTAGACATCCAATAACCCTGCTGGAGAGCCGCTTATATTAGTAAAGTTAATAAATAACCAAGAGATCTATAACCAAACTAGTTAAGAAAAACTTAACCTAAGCAGCATCTATTATTAACGCTTATACCTAGCCTATTATTAGGAACAGTTAATATAAAAACAATAGAGGATCACTGATGAGAAACCCACTGTTTCACCCAATGAGTTACGACATGGTCAACGACAATGTTGTTAGAACACGTGCCGCTTTTCTATTCTTAGTACCCGTCTCTATATTAGTCATCTTCTACAACACGATCAATGGTTCGGCTTTCATTGTTGATCCCAGCACACTGGAAGATACTTGGGAAACCAACATGGCTGGGCAGATCATCTACTCCGCTGAGGTCGTTCGCCAGGTCTACGACTGGACCCCACAAACTTACCTATTGCTCTATGTCCTTTGGGAGATGGTGCTAAGTCAAAGCAAACGCACCGCCTGGCTCTGCCCCCTGTTCTGGATTGCCGGTGCTATGAACCGTCACCACAAGCCAGTCTACCGCCCATACCAGCCTAAGAAGTTTGCTTGGAAGATTGGTACCGCACTGGTTGCCGCCTGCCTGCTGTTCTTCAACCCGGTACCGGTTGCCGAATTTGTAAACAGCCTCACAGGAAGTGAACTGCTGACAACCACACAAAACTGGATGCCTCGCTGGACCCCTCTGGTGACCATTCCTCTCTGTCTAACCTTCATGTGGCTTGAAGCCGCTGCAGGTTGGTGTGCAGGCTGTTGGTTCCACTCGGTGCTGGTAAAAGTTGGTATCTTCAAAGAGCACTGTGACACCTGTGTTGACAGCAGCAACGACTAAAAGACGATAGCTAGTTCACTCAAAACCTTATAAATTGTGAGGATCTTATACGATCTATATGGTCCTCACTGACATGCCACATCGATCACGTTTTAATTCGGTACTCCCTTTCACTGCTCTGCGTGAGGTCTTTAAAGAGGGGTACCGTTTTGATCATTTCATCAAAGACCTACTCGCCGGTTTAACTGTCGGTATCATCGCCATTCCGCTCTCTATGGCACTCGCCATTGCCAGCGGTGTACCTCCACAGTACGGTCTCTATACAGCGATCATTGCCGGTATATTGATCCCTTTAACCGGTGGCTCTAGATACAGCGTTTCAGGCCCAACGGCTGCATTCGTAGTCATACTCTATCCCGTTGCTCAAAGTTACGGCTTGAATGGACTTCTACTCGCAACGCTTCTGGCCGGTTTGATCATGCTCACGCTCGCTTTCGCGAGGTTAGGTCGGTTGATTGAGTATATACCCGAACCGGTGACTCTCGGCTTCACCAGTGGCATTGCCGTCGTTATCGCAGTATTGCAACTCAATGATTTCCTAGGCCTTCATATAGCTGAAATGCCTGAATTCTTCTTTGCCAAGCTTGTCACCCTGTTTGACCATCTTCCTGCCATTCACACCGGGGAGCTCGTTGTCGGGGTGGTGACACTGGCCTCATTGATCATTTGGCCAAAATTTAAAACGCCCATTCCAACCTATCTACCAGCTGCCATTGTCGGAACCCTAGCGGCTTTTCTCTGGGGCTTTAACGAGATAGAGACTAGCTGCTTCTCGCTGACCGTCATCTTTGACATGGTGATCGCCATTTGCGTGGGCGTCGTGCTAGCGGCACTGCTCTTCATGCGAGACATAGCACAGATGACCCAAGTAAAAGATATCAGTGGGGTGCGTAAACATGTCCCTAGGCCGCTCTCTGAAAGAACCGCCGTCTACAAAATCAACGGTCCGCTTTTCTTTGCTGCCGCTGATCGAGTTTTTGACCAACTGGAGCACCTAAGCCAAGGAAAACAAAAAATCATCTTATACCTAGATGGTGTATCGATACTGGATGCCGGCGGGCTGTCGGCACTTGAACGTTTCATTGAACGTCGAATTCAGGATGGCTGTGAAATCGTTTTGGCAGATCTGCAGTTTCAACCGTTAAAAACTGTCTCTCGATCTGACCTGACACCTCTACCGAACCAGTTAAGTTTTACCGCCACCTTAGCAGAAGCGCTAGAGTAGATCTGATAGAATTCACAGCATAACTATTTCGAGAGAGACTATGGCCACCGCATCTGCAGTACACATTTTGGTAAAGACCAAAGAGGAAGCTTTGGCGATATTAGCTGAGCTTAAAAAGGGTAAGAAGTTCGATCAGCTCGCTAAAAAACACTCTATCTGCCCATCAGGCAAGAGAGGCGGTAGCCTCGGTGAGTTTCATCGTGGCGATATGGTCAAAGCCTTCGATGATGTGGTCTTTAAGCGCCCGATCTTAAAGGTACACGGCCCTATCAAAACCCGTTTTGGCTACCATCTAATTAAGACCCTTTACCGTAACTAAGGTCAAAGCCTATCTAACCAACCAGAAACAGTGTCGACCAACTCAGATTTATGTGTTTTGAAGTAGTGCTCTGCCCCTTCAACAACCAGCTGTGCCGACTTTGGATTACCTGCTTTTTCCAGCATAGCCAGACGCTCTGGCGCTTTTCTGATAACAGCCGGGAAATCTTCACTGCCATAAAGGTCTAAGACTGGCATTGGCATTTTATCGAGCTGAAAAGGTTCTACCATCGGTTGTTTGTAATCGGTGGCTCCCATCCCGATTCCGACATAGGCATCAAATGAGGCTAAGCTCGCTTCAGGTTGATTCTTAATCCAACGCTGCGCCATGTGTGAACCACAACTGTGAGCGAGCAAAACAACTTGACCACCCTGCTCCTTAGCAAACTCAGTCGCAGCCTGGAAACGTGGGGCAGCTTCATCAAAGATATCGACGTAGTCAAAATACTTAGCGCTCTTTTCCAAAACCGGAAGTTGAATGCTGAGGGTATTCCAACCCGCTTCAACCAAACCCACTCGCAAAGGGTTTACAACGCTCTCCCAGTCGGCGTGATAACCACGTCCATGAGCGATGATCACTGTCCCTTTTGGCTCGTCGGCCTCCATAAAGATCGCTAGAAACTCCCGATCACCGTCACTGAGTTCTATAGGGTCGCCATCAAAGATGACATCAACTATTTCATCCACCATCCGTTGTTCACGTTCAAGATCAGGGACTCGTTGAGCATGAGCGACAGTGGCAATCATCGATACCCACAGTGTAAATGCTAACGGGAAGGTAGATAGGCGCATGACAAACTCCTAAGATGAATCAGACAGGTTAACTGTATTAAAGCAGAATACGAAAAGGTGTAAATATTGAGTCACTTTTAAAATAAATTAATAACTTAGGGAACTTTTCAGGAAAACCTGTCTCTATATAGATAAGTGTCACAATGTTCATTAATGGTACAAAAGCAAAGTCCAATGAGAATCATCGCAACCTCTTTAATCTGCTCAACACTGCTGGTAAGTGGATGCTCTAGCGTGAGTTACGACACGGCTCATAAGCTACGTATCAATGGCGATGTAGTCACTGCCCAATGTGAATCATCCATGTCAACGGTCACTGAGCATGAGAAGTTAAAATGGGGACGTAACATTGCAACGCCTATTTTGACGGTAGCGACCGTTGGATTGGCACCCATCATCATCGGTGCCAACGCAGCCTTGGACTATGTCGATCGCAAAAATGCATCCAACATGTTGGAGAGTTGCGGCAAGAATCCACTCAATGAAGAGCAGATACTTGCCGATGTTGGTACTAACGCCATGGTAAACGTCGCATTAGGCGCGGTTGATGTGGGTGGTGTGCTATCACCTGTTAGCTCAAACGCCGCAAACTAGCTCTAGCTTCTACTCTGCGCCCAATCGATACGCATCGTGGCAGGCCACACACTGCGACGTAAGATCGGCCATTTTCAGAAAAATCTCCTGGCTATCTTCGGTAATTTCCGCATCCCTGAGCGTCGTAGCTAATGCATTGGCTTTAGTGTGCATCCCGTGACCCAACATCTGCATACCAGAAGGCATATACTCTCGAGCTGAATGCAGGCCATTAGCACCGTGACTGTTGCCAAAACCAAGGTGCTGCTCAATCGCTTCTGCAGCCTTAACATAGTCTCCAGAGGCCACATTCATTAGGGCTAGGTTTACCCCTCTCAGGTGGTCTCGCATGTTCTGCAAAGTGAGATGGTATTCAGCTTCAGGGAACAACACGAGTTCTCTCTGGTCATTGACGATAGGTGTAGCCTCCTCTTCAGACATGCCGAGATGCTTCATCATCATCTCGTGATCATGTTGAGTCATTTTGCTGTGATCAACGGACATCTCTGCCATTGAGTGGCTAGAAGCCGTCATCAAAAACAGGGCTAATGAGAGTGGAGTCAGTTTTTTCATGCCAGGACCTACGAAGTAATTATTCGATCAAAGAATAATAGCAGAGGTTAAAAATTAATAAGACTTTTCCAAAGCAGAAGAGGATAATGGTAATAAGACTCTTGTTTATGGTTATAAAAAGTAAGAGTCGCTATTAACACTGAGGAAAGATCATGAAAAAGCTTTTAAGCATCGCTACCGCTGCAGTATTTGCGGGTACCACATTCACTGCAATCGCCAGCGACGAACACATCCAGCTATGGGACAAAATGAACGCTTACACCGTTGAGCTTGAAGATGGCCCAATGGAGATCACTCGAGTTAAAACTCCACCTGCGTTGATTAAGGGTTACCTACAACCAGTGGTTCCAGCAGAAGGTGTAACGCCAGTTGGTGAGATCGATGTGATCGAAGCGATTGGTAAAGAGAACAACATGATCGTTGATATGCGTATGAAAGATCACGTTCTTCAACTAGGTACCATCCCTGGATCTATCAACATTCCATACACTGAAGTTGCCATGAACATGGATCAATTCGGTTGTGAGAAAAAGGGTGAGGGTTGGAGCTGTGCAGACGTTACAACTAAGATCTACGCTTTCTGTAACTCAAGCACCTGTCCACAAAGCCCAAGCGGCATTCGTGCCATGATCCGTGAAGGCTACCCAGCAGAACTGATCTACTACTACCGTGGTGGTTACCAAGATTGGACCATTCATGGACTTACAACGGTTGAGGGTGAACTCTAATTGAGAGAGTGAGCTGATAAATATTCTAAAGAGGCCTTAGAGCCTCTTTTTTTATTCCTGTTCAATGAATAAAATAGGCTAAATTTTGATCAGGAACATGAATTGAAAACCTACTCTCTAAAAGCCCTTATTATCTCAGCCGTGTTATTGGTCAGCGGCGCTCTCAAAGCCGATGATTCTGCTAGAGCCTTCTACCAACTTGCAGAGAGACCGGTCACACTGATTGATATGGGCTTTTACAGACTCAACCTTGATCTAGATAAGCAGTTAATCCCGAATATTGCAGATCTTCTTAATACCCGAGACGAGCAGATTGGCATGCGCGCCTACATCTCCTCTTCACCTGAAACCGATATTATTTTAATCGTTGAGACACGCCTTAAGGGTGCGTTTGATGATTCCCGAAGTACGCGAAAAGCAAAAGCACTGTGCGACAAAATTACCGCTGAATCCGCACTCTATTTCTTTAGAAATCCTTTAATCGATTACTTTCAGACATTTGACCCATTTGAAGAGCCACTACCTAAGGAGTTAGCGGGTCATCTTGAAAGCGCACTTCGCCTCAGTGCGATTGTACCCACCAAAGAGGGGTTACCTGAGTATCGTTGCATGCGCCCGCTTAAACTTCGTTAAAGTTCAACGATTCTGCGCTTAACACCGCTCAAGGTGAACGCATCACGATCGGCGGCCGCCGGGAAGCGAGATCGATACTCCATAAGATCGTCTTTATTCAGCGAAACAGATTCGATCGTTGCTTGAAACGGTTCACTCTCTTTTAACAACTCCCCATCAAAAGAGATCACCAGGCTGTCGCCAGAATACTCCAGTCCATTTCCGTCCGTACCGACTCGATTGACTCCAACAACATAGGCTAGGTTCTCCACGGCTCGCGCCTGAAGCAGAGAGCGCCACGCGACTCTTCTAGCAGCCGGCCAGTTAGCCACATAGAGAAGCAGATCATACTCATCACAATTTCTTGACCATACCGGGAAACGAAGGTCATAACAGACCAGCGGCATAATTCGCCACCCTTTGTAGTGAATAATGACGCGCTCTTCACCGGCCGAGTAGTGATTTGGCTCATCACCCATAGTGAACAGATGGCGTTTGTCGTATTTAGCGACACGCCCCTCAGGGGTGATAAAGAGGAAGCGATTTCGATACTCCCCTGCAACAGAAACAGAGAGACTGCCTGCCAGAGCTTTTCCGCTTTGAGACGCGAGTTCAATCAACCATTGTAAGTTCTTGCCATCAATGGGTTCTGCACAGGTTTCAGGTGACATGGTAAAACCTGTCAAAAACATCTCAGGCATAACGACAATATCGCAGCTATCTAAAGCTAATACCTGCTCTTCGATAGCCTTACGGTTGGCCTGAGAGTCCTCCCAAGCAAGATCGATTTGAAGATAGCTCAGCGTTAAATTCGACATAGGCGTTCAATCGCTTTATCAAGGGTGTCATCAGCTTTGGCGAAGCAGAGACGAATACAACCTGTCTGCTCACCGTTTGAGTAGAACGGAGAAAGAGGAATGGCTGCGACACCCACCTCATCAATCAAACGCAGTACGAATTGATCATCAGGCTCATCGCTGATCGCTGTGTAATCAACCAACTGAAAATAGGTACCACTCGAGTTGAGCAGTTTAAAACGGCTGTTTTGCAGCCCCTTAGCCAATCGATCGCGTTTTTGCGTAAAGAATTCAGGCAATGTTCGTGGGTAGTCTGGCTCTTCAACCATAAAGTCCGCTATCGCATGTTGAATCGGTGTGTGGCTTGTGAATGTAACGTACTGGTGAACCTTGCGCAGCTCTTTGGTTAATGGCGCAGGCGCAACACAATACCCAGTGCGCCAGCCTGTGACGTGATAGGTTTTGCCGAACGAGGAGACAATGAACGAACGCTCAATCAACTCTGGATGAGTATTCACACTTTGATGCACCTGTCCGTCATAGACCAGGTGCTCGTAGACCTCATCACTGATGATCAATATGTCGGTGCCTCTGACAATGTCTGCCAGCGCATCTAAATCGGAACGCTGCCAAATAGATCCCGTCGGATTATGTGGCGTGTTAATGATGATCATACGGGTTTTAGAGGTGATGGCTGCTCTTACCTCGTCCCACTGCACCGAAAAATTGGGCGGTAGCAACTTAATATGAACGGGCACTCCACCATTAATCTCAATGGAAGGCTGATAGCTATCATAGGCGGGATCAAAGACGATCACCTCATCACCGGGCTGAATCACGGAGGTAATCGCTGAATAGATCGCCTCTGTAGCACCTGGCGTTACAGTCACTTCATTGGCCACATCCAAATCACGACCATAATAGTTTTTCACTTTGAGTTTAATCTGTTCCAACAGTTTGGGAACACCGGCCAAAGGGGCGTATTGATTGTTGCCTGAGGTAATCGCACGACCAACACCGTCTAGTAACTTCTGTGGGCCTAGGTAATCTGGAAAGCCCTGTGACAGGTTGATTGCCTGTTTTTCAGCCGCTAATGCAGACATTGTTGTGAAGATGGTTTCACCGACAGAAGGCAGTTTAGTTTTGGGGTAGTTCAGCACGCTTGGCTCCTAAAACTCTCGTATTGTGGGCTCTTTTTTAATCGCTTTTTTTAACCGTTCGAGAACCTGTGCAATGCGCTCTCGACCTTTTCGATCATATAGATAGTTGGCGAGACCTTCACTCGCTTTTTGTTCGCCATCAAGTCCTTCATGTATCCTGAGGCAATCAATCCTTGCCTCTTCCAGTAGTGGATCTGACTGTATTGGCAAGCCTAGAAAGAGATCCCACTCGGTCACTTTGGCTTCCCCAGAGAGCACACGTTCAAGTAGATTGATCACCGATCCTCTTGTTGGGCGATAACTGGGTGTTCTGCCAAAGGTCAGTGCCGCGACCAACAGTAGAGTTGCCAACAGAGTAAAGATAAATACTGGCAGTATGGACATCAGTGCACCCTATGCATCTCATGATCAATCAGACGTTGAGCCGCGGCGTGGATTCGCTCTTGGCATTCAACCTCTACTTTCAGCATCTCCATCTGAAATTTTCGCTGTGACTGTTTATCCAAGGCTTTCCAATCTTGAAGGATAGGAATGTGGGAAGTTTTACCATAGACCTCTTCAATCACTTGGTAGTCAGGGTCTTGATGCAGCGATGCGTCATAATTATCAATCATCACTTTTAGACGCATGCACCCCTCTGTCAAAGTGATCTTGTCATCGTGCAGTATGGCATTAGAGATGATACGAATGCTCTCTGTTAGGTAACGTCGATTGGCTGCTGCCTCTACCGCCAATTTCTCCTCTTGCTCGGCTAACTGACGCGTTATCTCTCGCTGTTCACGCAACTGTTTGGTAATAAACCAGGCCAGCAGTGCAATGGCTATCACACCAATTAAGATCAGGGTGTATACTAGACTCTCGTTCATGTTCACTAATCCATTACCATGTTAATTCTCGATTCAAACGCACAGCTAGGAACTCTTATTGAGGAGCTCTACTTAAAACCAACCGGGATGACTGCAGAGCAAGCTGCTGAGTTATGCGGTCTTGATACGAAAGAATTTAGCGCTATTCTAGCCGGTGAGCTGCCAATGAACCACAAAAGAGCACTCGCTCTTTCTCGTGGTTTTAATACTCATATCAGTTTTTTTCAGAACTACATCCCTAGCAAATCCGATCAATAACTCAAAACCGGCCGACCACCGACAAACGGCTTGAAAGCTGATAAAATTGCGGACTTTCGTTTTTCAATACCCTGAAGGTCCCAATGAGCCCATCACTACACTACAACTGGTTCTCTAACGTACGTGGCGACATCCTCTCTGGTTTGGTTGTTGCTTTGGCTTTGATTCCAGAAGCGATCGCCTTCTCGATCATTGCAGGCGTTGACCCAAAAGTCGGCCTATACGCCTCTTTCTGTATCGCTGTCATCACCGCATTTGCCGGTGGACGCCCGGGCATGATCTCGGCCGCCACGGGGGCCATGGCCCTACTGATGGTCACCTTGGTGAAAGAGCACGGCCTTGAATACCTACTGGCAGCAACCCTCTTAACAGGTGTTATTCAGATTGGTGCCGGTTATCTTCGCTTAGGCTCGTTGATGCGTTTTGTATCACGCTCGGTAGTGACTGGGTTTGTAAACGCTCTGGCGATCTTGATTTTTATGGCGCAGTTACCTGAGCTGATTGATGTCACTTGGCACGTCTATGCAATGACAGCAGCAGGCTTGGTGATTATCTACACCTTCCCCTACCTAACCACTAAAATCCCATCACCACTTGTCTGCATCCTTGTTTTGACCGCGGTTTCAATGGCACTGGGACTGGATATTCGTACGGTAGGCGATATGGGTGAACTACCTGACACACTCCCTATTTTCTTATGGCCAGATGTGCCTCTGACACTAGAAACACTGTGGATCATTCTCCCCTACTCATTGCCACTTGCAGTCGTAGGTCTTCTTGAGTCTCTTATGACCGCCACTATCGTTGATGACCTTACTGACACCTCAAGTGATAAAAACCGTGAGTGTAAAGGCCAAGGCCTTGCCAACATCGGTGCAGGCCTGTTTGGTGGCATGGCAGGCTGTGCGATGATCGGCCAGTCAGTGATCAACGTGAAATCAGGCGGTCGAACACGCCTATCAACACTGATTGCAGGTGTGGTTTTGCTCATTCTCGTTGTTTTCCTAGATGAGTGGGTCTCTCAGATTCCGATGGCAGCGCTGGTGGCCGTGATGATCATGGTCTCTATTGGTACCTTCTCTTGGGAGTCGATCTTTAACTTACGCAAACACCCAATGTCGACCAACATCGTTATGTTGACGACGGTCGCCGTCGTTGTGGCGACTCACAACCTAGCCTTTGGCGTCTTTGCCGGTGTGCTGTTAGCCGCCCTATTCTTTGCCAACAAAATTGGTCAATTCCTCTACATTGGCAAAGAGGATGGCGAGGGCGAAAACCATCGTGTCTATCGTGTTGTCGGCCAAGTATTCTTCAGTTCAAGTGATAAGTTCACCGCTGCGTTTGATTTCAAAGAGGACACGGATCGTGTCACCATTGATCTATCACGTGCACACTTCTGGGATTTAACTGCCGTCGGCGCACTGGATAAGGTGATTCTTAAATTCCGTCGTGAAGGGATTGCGGTTGATACCGTTGGTTTGAACGAGGCGAGCGCGACCATCGTGGATAAATTCGCCGTACACGACAAACCTGATCAGATCGATGAGCTGATGGGACACTAAGGAGTATTTATGACTCAAGTTGTAGCCTGTATTGATGGCATCGGTGAACGCTCAGAAGCCGTGTGTGACACGGCCGCTTGGGCGAGCCGAATTCTTCAAGCACCTCTTAAGCTTCTGCACGTTCTAGATAAACGTGAATTCCCAACGGAAGAGAAGAGTCAACTCAGTGGCACCATTGGACTGGGTGCCCGTGAGTCTCTTCTAGAAGAGCTCGCCTCTCTTGATGAGCAGCGTGGGCGCATTGCCCGTGAACAGGGTCGTGTCATGTTGAATGCCGCTCTAGAGAGAGCCAACCAAGATCGTGCTTTCGAACCCTCAACCTCACAACGTCATGGCGACCTGCAGCAGACCCTTGAAGAGGAGCAGTCAGATACTCGTCTGCTCGTGTTAGGCAAAGGCGCGCATGGGGATGCAATGGGGGTTCATATCGAACCGATCATTCGCGCACTGCATCGCCCTATTCTGATTACAGATACAGCACTGGTTGAACCCAAGCGTTTTATGATCGCTTACGATGGTAGCAAAACCGCTCGTAAAGCTCTGGATATGGTTGCCAAAAGCCCACTGTTAAAAGAGGCTGATTGTGAGCTATTAATGGTAGGGCCAGCGACATTCGACTTTAAACAGGAGTTGGAGATCGCTGAAAAGGTCCTAGTGGAGGCTGGCTTTAATGTGAATGCCACATTAGCGGCAGGTGAAGCAGAAGAAGTTATTCTGGAGCATGAGTCTAAGACGGGTTCAGAGCTGCTGGTAATGGGCGCTTACGGACACTCGCGTATCCGCCAGATGCTGGTTGGCAGTACCACTACCTCACTTCTAAGACGAACACCGACGCCCGTCCTTCTGTTGCGTTAGTCTTATCTGTTTTTGATAGCATTGCCTAGGAGGTTTAATACCCTCTTAGGCAATGTACATAATTACTTTTGAGCTTGATACTGCTCGAACGCCTCGATTGCTTGTGCACCATAGACCATTGAAGGTCCACCGCCCATCAACATAGCAACCCCAATCATATCGTCAAGCTCTTCTCGAGTAACACCAGCGTTGGTCGCGGCATTCATATGGTAGGCGATACAGCCATCACAACGGATCGCAATTGCAATGCCCAGCGCAATAAGCTCTTTCGTTTTAACATCCAACACCCCCTCTTTCATGGTGCCTTGATGCAACGCAGCAAAGCCTTTTCGCGCACCGTTCGGCAGCTTAGCGGCAAATTCATTAAGGTGATCGCGATATTCTGGGTAGTTATGACTCATAGCCTGCTCCTAAATTAAGTTAGAAGCAGAATAGAGAAGTGGGTAGGAAAGGTATTGAGATAGGTCAGTTAAATTAGAATTCTCTAAATTAAGTGCATAGATTCTAATAGGGCTTCAACTAAACCGATCAGGGCCAGACCAATAAAGAGTCCCGTTATCCGTTTAATCGACTCTTCACTAAAACGTGAAAAGAGCTTAGAGGCCAACGGCAAAGAGACCACACAGCCGACCATCAAGGAGGCCACCAGTGCATAATCCATGACACCGCGGCTACCAAAGGTGATTGAGACTGCCAGTGATAGAATCAGTCCAACAGGAATCGACGTCGCTACGGCAGATTTTACAGAGAGCCCGCCAGATGAAGAGAGTGCTGGAACCACTAGGACTCCGCCACCCACACCCGTAAGACCCATCAAAAAACCAGTGATACCACTGAGCCAAGAGAGGCTGAGTCTGCTTAAATATTCTTTAATCCGTTTAGTAAACATCGAAGCGAGAGAGAGCAGGCCAGCAAGAAGAACGAGTAGCATCAGCACTCGATCCACTGTCACTCTCATCTCTGGATCCGAAACGAGTGTTAAGCTCAAGGCACTGAGGATGGTGACCGGCAAGCATAGGTAGAGAAACTTTCGACCAACCGTCCAGTTAACCCCACCCTGCTTCGCATGACCAACTGTCATCAACACCTTCGCTAAAAAGGCAAAGAATGAGCCACTGGCAACCGCCAATGTTGGATCCAGATTAAACAGAACAATCAGGGAGGGAACCACCAGAACGCCAGCGCCAACACCCGATAAAAAGATCAGCATCGAGAAGAAGAATCCTGCCACAATTGCATAAGGATCCAGACTACTGAAGAGAGAGAGTTCCATCACATTGTCCTAAATTAAAAACCGCAGCTTATCGCTGCGGCATATCTGCTCGACCATAACTCAAACTAACAGAAGCATCGTCAGGGATGCTTGGAATAGTATCATTCCAATCCATCCAAACTTGACGCATCTCAGCCAGTTTATCTGGATAGTTCTTAGCTTGGTTCGCACGTTCGCGTGCATCGTTGACGACATTGAATAGATACTCATGCTCATCAACTTTCAGGTATTTCCAATCGCCCATACGGTAGGCACGCTGATCACGGTGATTCATACGCCAGAAGAGAGGACGTTCAAAGCTCTCAACTTGACCCGTTAGAACAGGTGTCAAATCTACTCCGTCCGTTGCGTAGCTTGGGTCCGCTTCGCCGCCACCGATCTTCATCAGAGTGTATGACCAATCCATTGTCATACAGTGCTGAGTCGTTTTCTGGCCAGCCTTAATGCCCTTAGGCCAACGAACCACCCAAGGGACACGAATACCGCCCTCTGTTAGGTCCATTTTACCGCCGACCAGAGGCCAGTTATCGGAGAAACGCTCACCACCGTTGTCGCTGGTAAAGACGATCAAGGTATCCTCTGTTAGGCCCTGCTCTTCAAGCGCAGCCATGATGTTCCCGATCCCCTCATCCATGTGGTGAATCATACGTTGATAGGTATGAATGTTACCGCCATCAAGATGGAAAAGATTGGTGATGTTTTTAGAGACCTCTTCGTCGTCGCGCGTCTCCCAAGGCCAGTGTGGCGCCGTGTAGTGAAGACTTAGGAAGAAAGGTTTACCGTTTTTCGCATCATCTGCTTTACGGTTTACAAACTGAACCGCACGCTCTGACAATAGATCCGTCAAATAACCCGGCTCATGGTGCTCCTCTTCATCAATGTAGAGATCATGGTCACCCTTACCACTGACATGGCTAAAGTAATCCACACCACCCGCCATAATGCCATAGAACTCATCATAGCCCGATTTGAGTGGACTGAAATGAGGTGGATAGCCAAGGTGCCACTTGCCGATTAGACCTGTGTTGTAACCCGCCTTTTTTAGCTGTGAAGGCAAGGTTGGGATTTCTGGTGGTAAGCCTAGACGAGGGTCACCCTTTGATCGACTGTTGATTGGTTCTTCCAATGCACCGCGTAAACGGTACTGGTATGCCATGGTCATCAAGGCAAAACGTGTCGGAGAACAGACGGGGGAGTTCGCATAACCGTCGGTAAAGATCATACCCTCTTCTGCCAAGCGATCGATGTTTGGAGAGATCATGCCAAACTGTGCTTCACGACCACCGTAACAGCCTAGATCTGCATAACCCAGATCATCAGCAACAATGTAAATAATATTGGTCATAGTGCCCCACCTTCCTTAATAAGGCTGTTAAATCCAAGAATACGACGGTGAGCAAGCAGGATAAGAACCGCTCCACCAAGACCGACTAGATCCCAGTAACCGTCAGGAACAAACATCAACACGACACAGCTGATGCGCAGTGCAATTTCGAAGATATTCAGTTTTGATTTATCAAAACCGATCAGTGCACTTGAAAGAACTGGAATGCTGACAATCAGTTTCAACATCAACCAGGCCCAAGGCAGCCAAGCGAACTGAATATTCTCTTGATCGACACTCAACATCATAGGGTTGTAAGCAAACATGAAAGGTATCAAGAAGATCATGATACCGATTCGAGAGGCATCAACGGATGTCTTAATCGGTTTACCCCCTGAGATGGTGGCTGCAGCATAGGCCGCTATTGCAACGGGTGGGGTGATGGCTGAACCCACTGCGATCATGAACACAAACATGTGAGCCGTTAGCGTGTCCAAACCGAGCATCTGCATCGCTGGAATCGCGATTGTTGCTACCGTTACATAAGCGGGTAGCGTTGGCATACCCATACCCAAGATCACACACCCGACTGCCGCAACAATCAACGAAATCATCAATGAATCGGTCACCACTGAGTTTAGAAGTACCCCAAATTTGACCGGCACACCCGTTGCTGAAAGCGCTGAGATAACAATTGAGACCGCCGCAATCGCCATTAAAAGGCCTGCGAAGGTGGATCCACCATCCGACAGACACTTAATCAAACGAGCAGGCTGTTTACGAATCTCAGGGTTAATGAAACTCAATGGGAATAGCAGTGCTAGAGCGGTAATCGAAGCGCCCGATGGTGACATACCTCGAATCAGTAGAACCACGATCACAAGCAGCGGGCCAAAAATCATTAGAAGATTAAGGTAGTCCTGTCTCTCTGGAACTGGAGTATTGGCAATATCCTCTTCGTTAGGCTGAATTCCCAAACGCTTAGTCTCGAAGTAGATCATCGTGCAGACACTGACGTAATAAGCTACAGCTGGTACTAATACAGCTACGATAACCGTCAGGTAGCCAACACCTGCAAAGTCCGCCATGACCAGTGCAGCGGCACCCATGATAGGTGGCATAATCTGACCACCAGAAGAAGCCGATGCCTCTACAGCGCCAGCAAAACTTTTCGTGAAGCCACGACGCATGATCATTGGGATGGTCACGACACCGGTGCCGACAACATTAGCTACTGCACTGCCCGACACGGTACCAAACAGGCCAGATGACATGACCGCTGCATAGGCAGGGCCACCCGCAGTGCGACGCATCCAGTAGAATGCGATGCGAATCATCGACTCACCGGCACCAACGCCCTCTAAAACGGCACCTAGAATGATGAATGGGAATACTGTTGTAATAACGATTGAGAAGGTACTTCCCATAATGCCTGTATCAAGCGAGAAGAGTAGATTCTGCGCCAACATCTCTTCGATACCGCTGTTAACAGTACGTAAAGGCCCCGGCCAAAGGTGCCCTGTCCACATATACGCAATTCCGATCACCCCAAGGATTGCAACCGGAATGCCCCAAATACGCCAACAGAAAAATAGAGCACCTGCAGCCGAGCAAACTGCGACCCACATCTCGTATGAGCCAAATAGGAACATTGCATCATCAATATCGCGCGCGACGAAATAGAACTCGAAGCTACCCCAGAAGAGGCCAGCAGTAGCTGCCAATCCTGTAAGAAGAACCCACCATGGCGTTTTCTTGCTTGAATCAGCCAGATCAACCAACACCATCGCTACACAAAGTGCGAAGAAGGTAGGTCGGAACCAGTGCATAGGGAAAGGCCCTAAACGGAAATCACCAATAGCTGGAAGGATATTTGCAAGGCCGTAGAAGGCCACCACAATACCCAAAACAAAAGCGATCGACTTTTGCACAGTAGCTGCGAGAGAAGTATTCATAATTAAGACTCTAAATAAGCGAGGCAAAGCTGCCCCGCTTTATAGGTAACGAGTAACTGAATAGTTACTTAAGGTTTGCAGGAACTTCAATACCCTGCTCTTCGTAGTACTTGATAGCACCAGGGTGAAGTGGAGCAGTTACACCTGTAAATGGGCTGTACTTAACTAGGTGGTTAAGTAGACGGTTGTCTTTACCCATCTGCTCACGTGACTCCATGTAAACCTTAGTCATTGTGTAGGCAAGATCATCAGACATCTTCTCGTTCACACCGATAAACATCAGTGTTAGGAATGCGCCTGAATCAGTCTCATTAGCTTGATCTGGGTAGGTACCCGCAGGAACGACAGAAGCTTCCATACCCAATCCAGCTTTAGGCTGTGTACCTTCAGGAATTCCTAGGATCCGAATTGGACGCTTAAGGCTTAGCTCAGCAACAACCTGCGAGCCTACTGGGAAAGAACCTACGTAAACGTCAAACTGGCCATCCTGGAAAGCCTGAGCTGCAGCACCCCAAGGTGCTTTGATGCCCTCGTATGCATCTTTAGCTAGGCCACCCGCTGCTGCAAGAGAGGTGATCTGAGCGTTAGCAGCACCCGCTGGTGGACCGATGTATACGCGTTTGCCGGCTGCATCCTTCCACTCGTTGATGCCGTTATCAGCCCAAGTGATCGCGTGGTAAGTACTGCCAGGGAAGCCGTAGAGTGCACGCACAGTTTTAGCCATTTCAGCGCCTTTCTCAGCGCCCATCTTCTTGTAAGGGCCTTTACCTACTGTTAAAGCTTTAAAAGCGCCTGGTGGAATAACGGCTGAATCTAGTTTGCCCGTAGCTACTTTTAGTAGTGACTTAGTCAGTGTCTGACCCATCGCTAGCTGAACATTGACATCCTTATCAGCAAGGTAAGAGGCCATAGTCTGAGGCATTAGACCGACAACAGACTGAGCAGTTGCTGCTTCCATACTGATATCTGCTGCTTGTGCAGTAACTGACGCGAGGCCTAATGTAGTCGCAAGGACAGTTTTACGAAGTGCGTTCTTGAACATCATTTAACTCCAAGGGTTATTATTTTTAGAACTTAGCCAGTCTAGTAGATTGCTTATAAATGTTTAAAATGCATTTTTAAATAGCCAAATTAAAAAAAACGTATGGATCCAAAACACCTCTATTATCTATCGGTGGTCCTTGAGAAGGGCTCTTTGACAGAAGCCGCTAAACATTTAGCACTGACTCAGCCAACCCTGACTCGCACCATGGCGACACTGGAGATGCAGGCTGGAACACAGCTGTTCAGCCGAAGTCGATACGGCGTTAAAGGAACTCCTGTTGGTGTCGCCTTGGCTCGTGAGGGTCGAACGATCAATCGAAGCATGGAGGCGGCACGATTTCATGCATCGCGTTACAGAATTGGTTTGGACAAAGAGATTCGCATTGGCATTGGTCCACTACTGTCGGCAACCATCATGCCAGACGCCATGAACTCACTGTTAGAGCGGCACCCTAAGGCCTCATTGACGATTGAAGTCTCTCGCCCAACGGCTGTCATTGATCATCTAATCGATAATCAACTGGATATTGCGATTGCACCCTCTGCGTCTGACAAAATGATACCTGGCTGTGACCGACAGGTCCTCTTTAATGATGAAATCGCCATCTACTGCAGTAAAAACCACCCTTTAGCCGACAAATCGGATTTAACGATTGAGGATTTAGCGGCAGCGAATTGGTTAAGTCTTGGCCACGGGTCACCTTTTGAACGTGAGGTGATGGAACTGCTTAAAGAGTCTGGTCTAGCAAAAATACGTACTCAGATTGTCTTTCGTAATGAGGGGTATCTTCTGTTAGAGACTCTTCGTCAAGGGAAGCATCTGGCGGTATTGCCCAACGTGCCGATGCAGGTATTTAAAGATTCTGAAGAGTTTAAGCGGATAGAGTTCAAACGAGAGCTATCTCAACCGAGAAATATCTATCTTTGGGCGCGTGAAGAGATGCTGGAGAATAGCATCTATGAAAGTATTAAAGAGGTGATGCTGGCACAAGCAAAGACACTCATCGCCAGCACTCAGTAGGATTAATTAGCCTACCTTTTCACCTTTGGCTTGTAGGTCAGCATGGTAAGATGAGCGGACCAATGGTCCACTGGCAACATGACTAAAGCCCATCTCTTTTGCCAACGCCTCAAACTCTGCAAACTCATCAGGTGTGACAAATCGATCAACCGGAAGGTGATCACGGCTTGGCTGTAGGTACTGCCCAATCGTAATCATGTTGACGTCATGTGCACGAAGATCCTTCATCACCTCAACAATCTCTTCGTTCGTTTCGCCGACGCCGACCATCAAACCAGACTTGGTACGCACTTCTGGACGCAGTACTTTGTAGCGTTTTAGAAGCTCCAATGACCAAGCATAATCAGCCCCTGGGCGAACCTGTTTGTAGAGACGAGGCACTGTTTCTAGGTTGTGGTTAAAGACATCGGGCGGAGTATCTTTAAGGATCTCCAATGCGATATCCATGCGGCCACGAAAGTCAGGCACCAGGGTCTCTATTTGAATAGAGGGCAGACGTTCACGGGTTTCACGAATACAGTCAGCAAAGTGCTGTGCGCCACCGTCACGTAGGTCGTCTCGGTCTACAGAGGTAATGACCACGTAACGAAGACGCATATCCGCAATCGCTGTGGCTAACTCAATAGGCTCGTCTGGCGATAAGGCATTAGGACGGCCATGTGCAACGTCACAGAACGGACAACGGCGAGTACAGATATCGCCCATGATCATGAAGGTCGCTGTACCATGAGTAAAACACTCACCTAGGTTTGGGCAGCTCGCCTCTTCACAGACCGACGCAAGTTTATGCTTACGCAGGGTATCTTTGATGCGCTTAACTTCAGCATTAGAGCCCATGCGGACACGAAGCCAATCAGGCTTACGTGGCATATCCTCTTTTTCAGTCGGTATTACCTTAACCGGAATACGTGCTAACTTTTCAGCGCCACGCAGCTTAACTCCCTGCTCCGCTACACCCTTAGGTTTGATTGTCTCTTCACTCATTCGCTATCCCATCCATGAATAGTGTGCCACTCTGCGTAGCCAATTGCGTTTGCCAGATATTGTACTAGTTCAGACCCAACCTTTTCTACTTTAGTCGCAGAAGGATCAAACCTTGATAACTGTGTCATCTGAAGCCCTGCATAGCCACAGGGATTAATTCGTAAGAAAGGCTCAAGATCCATATCGATATTGAGCGCTAAACCGTGAAAGCTACGACTCTTGCGTACGCGCAGTCCCAGTGAACAGATCTTGTCTCCATCGACATAAACACCCGGCGCATCTGGTTTTGCGGCGGCTATGACTCGATAATCCGCTAACAGAGAGACAACCGAATCCTCCATCAGTGTGACCAGATCTCTAACACCCAACTTATTACGTTTTAAATCAAGCAGTAGATAGATCACCAGTTGACCCGGCCCGTGGTAGGTAACCTGACCCCCTCGATCGACTTGGACGACAGGAATATCACCGGTGCCCAACAAATGCTCCGCTTTACCAGCTTGCCCCTGGGTAAAGACAGGCTCATGCTCTAACACCCAGAGCTCATCCGCTGTGTCTGCTGTCCGCTCATTAGTAAAAGCCTGCATCCTATCAAAGGCTTCTAGATAAGGCTGACGCCCTAAATAGCGAACGTTTAGAGGTAGATCAGATACCACTAAAGCACCATTTTGACGCGACCTGACGCCTTCAGATCGGTATGAATCTGCGCCAACTGCTCTTCACTGGTTGCAGTGATCAATACACGAACTGAGGTAAAGCGTCCTTTACTACTGGCATTGATCTCAACTTTAGACTCATCCAAATCCGGGTCGTAAAGCTTCATGGTATTAACTACGAAATCTCTATAGTCCGGCGCACTGTCACCGACCACCATGATTTTGTAGTCAGGACAAGGAAACTCAATTTTAGGAGGTGTAGGTTCGCTCATAGGTACCTCTAAAGTGAACGAAAGGTGGTTCAATCAGCGACTAACCGAACAACCCTTGGAAAAACAGAACAATGCTGTGCCAGATCGCTTTCACGAAGCCAGCCTCTTCAACCGACTGAAGCGCAAGCAAAGGCTCACGAGCGGCCTCTTCACCCTCTAGGGTCACTAGAAGATGACCTACCACTTCACCCGCTGCTAGAGGTGCTTCAATAACCTCTGGAAGGTCTAAAGTCGCGGCTAACTGATTCTCGCTGCCGCGGGGAATGGTTAACGACAGATCACCACCCAAGCCGAGAGAGACTGAATCGGTCATACCCTTCCAAACCTTTGGCTTATTCAGCTCTTGACCCGCTTTGTATAGTGGGTAATTTCTGAAGAAACGAAAGCCGTAAGCCAACAGCTTTTGACTCTCTTGGGCACGAGCTTGATCAGACGTCGTTCCTAGAACCACAGAGATCAGACGCATATCATCACGCACGGCTGACGATACCAGGCAGTATCCCGCCTCTTCCGTATGACCCGTCTTGATACCATCGACCGTTGGATCGCGCCACAACAGACGGTTACGGTTAGGCTGTTTGATATCGTTGTAGGTAAAGTACTTCTCTTTGTAGATGGCGTACTGTTCAGGGAAGTCCTGAATCAACGCACGACCAATCAACGCTAGATCTCGTGGTGAAGAGTAGTGACCCTCAGCAGGTAAACCGGTCGCATTTTTAAAGTGGGTATTGGTTAGACCCAAACGCTCAGCATGCTGGTTCATCAAATCAGCAAAGGCCTCTTCACTCCCAGCTACATACTCAGCCAAAGCAACCGACGCATCATTCCCTGACTGGATGATGACTCCACGAAGCAGATCCTCCAAACGAACTTGAGTCCCTTCACGAACAAACATCCGTGACCCTTCCGTTTTCCAAGCTTTAACGCTGATTGGCACAAGGTCGTTAAAGCTGATGTTACCCTCAGACACTTCGTGCTCAACGATGTAGCTGGTCATCATTTTAGTCAAACTCGCTGGTGCAAACTGACCATCTGCACCTGACTCAGCAATGATGTCACCCGTCGAGGCATCCATTAAGACATAAGCTGTTGCCGCTAATTGGGGTGGTGGAGGCAGAACGGCTGCCTGAATTTGAACCGTCGCAACCGCGACAAACAGTAGAACTAGGAAACGAATCTTTGAGAGCATCTTTACAACTTTTAAATAGGTTAAAACAGTTTAGGGGGATTTTATCAGCAATGGCGATGAATAGCCCATCGACTCCAAACTTTGCACCATTGAGTCAATCGACAGTGTGTCAGTCAGCGGCCCCACGAGCACTCTATGAAACTCGACATCACCCTGGCGAACTCTCTTGATGACGGCTTGGACGCCATCCATCGCTGAAAGTCGACGCTGAACCGATAGAGCCGAGCTCTCTTTACCAAAGGATCCTACTTGAAGGAATGCACCGGTATCGTCAGGTTTTGGCTGTTGAAGAGACGCAACAGGTTGAGGCGTTTTCTCTACTGTTTCAGTGGTATCAGCATGACTTCGAGCATCAATGGCCTCGACCCTAACTCGACCGGTACCCTGTTTCAAAATTTCCAAACGCGCCGCGGCTGAGTAACTTAGATCGATCAAGCGATTTTCATGAAAAGGGCCGCGATCGTTAACGCGCACAATAACCGACTTACCGTTATCCAGATTGGTCACTTTTGCGAAGCTGGGAATGGGCAGGCTCTTATGTGCAGCAGACATCTTGTAGATGTCGTAGATCTCACCGTTCGAAGTTTTGTGACCATGAAACTTCAGGCCGTACCAAGAGGCGATACCCTCTGCTCTGTAACCAATGTGCGAAGGGAGCACATTATAGCTTTTACCCCAGACCTCGTAGGTCGAACGATTGCCCCCACGACTGTAAGGTATGTCGACAGGCACAGCATCGGCCACATTCGATACATCCGGTGGATTATCAGGGGCAAAATCTTTGCGAACTTTGTATCGACCGCCTGCCGTTTCACGATCGTAGGTAGGCGTGGAACTACAACCGACCAGAGCCAAGGCAAATAGAGCTACGATTGATTTCAGCGTAAATCTTGTCACCAGCTAACCTTTGTTGATCTCAAGACGAATAGCTTCGCTCAATTCACGTACCGCATTGGCATAAAGACGACTGTGATTGTAGCGAGTGATGACATAGAAGTTGTGCAGTCCGAGAAGATAGTGATCACCTTGATCGCTGCTCATACGCATCAGTGTTGCAAGTTGATCGTCTGCTAGCTCACCCTTGGCAATCACTCCACGTTGACGCCACTCATCCAGTGTAAGCTCTGGTTGAAGGCCCTTGTTAAACCACTCTGAATCAACACTGCCATTCAAAAGGACGTCACTGACAATGGGCTCACCGGCACGCCAGCCATGACGAGCAAAGTAGTTCGCCACACTGCCAATCGCATCAACAGGGTTACCCCAAATATCGCGCTGTTGATCGCCGTCAAAATCGACGGCATAGGCTAAGAAGCTAGAAGGAATGAATTGACCATACCCCATAGCGCCAGCGTAAGAGCCTTTCAAAACACCGGGCTCAATACCTTCTTGGCGTGCTAAGCGAAAGTAGTCACCCAACTGCCCTAGGAAGAAGTCGGCACGTTTAGGGTAGTCAAAACCCAAGGTCGACAGCGCATCCAATACTCGATAATTGCCAGTGATACGCCCAAAGCGTGTCTCCACACCCATGATCGCTAAAACAATCTCAGGCGGAACGCCATACACTTCTTCAGCTCTTAACAGCGTCTCTTTGTGCTCTTTCCAGAACTGAATGGCTTGGTTGATACGACGCTGCTCAATAAAAATCGCTCGGTACTCGCCCCAATTTAGGCGGCGCTCTGCTGGACGGCTGATCGCATCAATAATGCTCTGCTGATACTTTGCTCGACCTAACACATCACGAATGTAACTCTCTTCGAAACCGTCAGCCTTCAGATCATCAATCAATATCTGAGCTCGTGGATGGGCCTCATAACCAGCAAAAGAGGCTGTTGATACCGCTAAACAACCCGCTAACACCATCGTTTTAAAACGTTTAAGCATGCTTATCTCCAAGCAGTCATCTTATTATTCTAGCGTCGCAACATCGATTTATGGGTATGAATCGACATCAGAATTCCGAAACCTATCATCAACGTCACGATAGAGGTACCACCATAGCTCACCATTGGTAGAGGGACCCCTACGACCGGCAGAATACCACTGACCATGCCGATGTTGACAAAGACATAGACAAAGAATGTCAGCGTGATACTTGCAGCTAGCATACGGGAAAAACTGTCAGGTGCCTTAACAGCGATCATTAAGCCACGACCTACAATTAAAAGGTATAGAGCGAGTAGCACCAATACCCCTTTCATTCCCAGCTCTTCGCCGATTACTGCAATGATAAAGTCTGTATGAGATTCAGGAAGAAAGTCCAGTTGAGACTGAGTACCACTCAAGAAGCCTTTACCTGAGAGGCCACCCGAACCGATCGCCGTTTTAGACTGTATGATGTTCCAGCCCGAGCCAAGAGGGTCGCTCTCTGGATCTAAAAATGTCAGCACCCTCTGTTTCTGATAATCCTTCATGATCATCCAGAGCCCAGGCAGTGAAGCCGCTACAATCCCAGCACTCAGAAAGATCCAGCGCCAGTAGATTCCCGAAAAGAGCAAAATAAATACACCAGAGGCACCGATCAGCAGCGAGGTACCAAGGTCCGGTTGCTTCATAATCAGTGCAAATGGGATCGCAATTAAGATCAAACTCACTATGATCGCTTTGAAGTTGGGTGGCAGTGTGTAGCGAGCGATGTAACCCGCCACCACAATAGGTAGTACCAGTTTCATTAACTCTGAAGGCTGAAAACGAAAACCGGGCAGCGCCAACCAACGTTGAGCCCCTTTAGCACCGACCCCAAACAAGATAACGCCAACCAACAAGGCCACACCAAGCAGGTAGAGCCAGGGCCCTACCCTCATGATCACCCTAGGGGGGACTTGCGCGAGAAAAATCAACGCGGCAAATCCTGCAGCCATGCGGATGGCCTGACGCTCAACATAGGCCCAGTCTTGCCCTGATGCACTGTAAAGAATGACCAGCCCTGCTACACAGAGCGCTAGCAATAGTAAAAGCAAGGGTAAATCTAGGTGAGTGTAATTCCACAAGGAGCGCTGCTTGCGAAGTCCTGACTGATCTGGCGAGACGGAGCGGTGGAAATCTTTAGACATTAATCATCTCCCAACTCACTGGTGTAATCGCCCAGTAACCAAGCATCAATCACTTCACGCGCGACCGGTGCTGCAGCTCTAGAACCACCCTCGCCGTTCTCGACGACTACCGCCACTGCAATTTTAGGATCATCAGCCGGTGCAAAGGCAACAAAGAGTGCGTGGTCTCGCTGACGTTCTAGCAGAGCCTCTGAGTCATATTCAGCATCTTGAGCAATGCCGACCACTTGGGCCGTACCTGTTTTGCCTGCCATGGTATATGGCGCTCCCGCACCGGCTTTTCGAGCCGTACCGTAGGGAGCATTCACCACATTCACCATGCCTTCAATAACCTTTTCAAAGTACTCGGGGTGATTGAGTTCAACATCGGGTAGTGTCGGCTTCTGTTGTAGCTGTTGGATAATCTCTGTCTGTTCCGCAGTTAGCTCATTTTCAGCGATGAAGCTCTTGATCATCTGTGGACGCACCCACTTACCGCGATTGGCTAACACTGCTGTAGCTGTCGCGAGCTGCAGTGGCGTAGCTATCATATAACCCTGCCCAATACTTAGATTGAGTGAATCACCGGGGTACCAAGGCTGTTTTTCGCGACGCTTCTTCCACTCATTGGATGGGAGAATAGCTCGGCCCGCTTCAGGCAGATCCAGACTGGTGACCTGTCCAAAACCGAAACGCCCTAAATAGTCACTGTAAACATCAATCGATGTTTTAGAAGCCGTATCATAAAACCAGACATCACAAGACTCAGCCAATGCGTGATTCAGATCGACTCGACCGTGACCAGATTTCTTCCAATCTCGCCATTTCCGACCATTTTCAGAGAGTTGATAGAAACCTGGATCCCAAACTTTGTGATCAATCGGTACCGATTTAGAATCAACTGAGGCAAGCGCTGTGAAGGGCTTTAGCGTTGATCCCGGTGGGTAGGCTCCACGGATGGCGCGATTGTAAAGGGGCTGATCTTTATCATCGCGAAGCGCATTGTAGTTATCGAATGAAATACCCGTTACAAACTCATTGGGGTCGTAAGAGGGGTTGCTCACCAATGACAAGATTTCACCGGTTTGGGGTTCAATCGCTACAACCGCAGCTCGCTTACCCTCCAACAGTTTCGCTGTAAACTGCTGCAGCTTTAAATCGAGACTTAACTGGATATCCAAACCTGGGGTTGGGTCCTCTTGCTCCAAAACACGCATGACTCGGCCGCGCACATTGGTTTCAACACGCTGCAAACCGACCTGTCCATGCAGTAGCGGCTCGTAATATTTCTCAACCCCAAGTTTGCCAATATAGTGTGTTGCAGCATAGTTATTAGGGTCTAAGGTTTTGAGTTCACGCTCATTAACACGCCCAACATAACCAATGGCATGCACCAGTGAATCAGGGTGAGGATAGTAACGAACAAGATCAGCTTCAATCTGTAGCCCCGGTAGACGATAGAAGTTCACTGAGAGCTTAGCGATCTCCTCTTCGGTTAAGCGAGATTTGAGAGGAACGGTGGAGTGTGGACGACGACGGTGCTTAAGGCGCTTTTTAAAGCCTTCTACCTCTGCCGCAGAGAGCTCTACTAGAGAGGCGACATCCTCTAATAGCGAATCCACATCATCGACCTCCTCTTTAAGGAGCGTCAAACTGAAGCTAGGGCGGTTTTCTGCCAACAGTTCGCCATTACGATCGTAGATAAGACCTCGTCTGGGGGCGACTGGCTGAAGTTTAATGCGATTGTTTTCTGATAACAGAGAGAATCGATCGTGCTCAACGACCTGCAAGAAGTAGATTCGACTGACCAGAATGGCCATCAGCACTAAAACGAAAAGAAACGCGACGACTGCTCGGTTAACAAAGAACCGATTCTCTTTCTGGTAGTCGTTAAATCGTCTCTGATCCATCTAACTCACTTATGGTAGGGATGACCTTGAAGTAAGGTCCAAGCTCGATATATCTGCTCAGCAAGAATAATGCGAACCAGCGGGTGCGGTAAAGTCAGCGCTGATAGCGACCACTTTTGATCGGCAGCGGCGATGCATCTTGGATCAAGACCATCGGGACCACCCACCAAAAGCGTTATATTATTTCCTTCCATCCGCCAGTTTTCAGCCTGTTCTGCAAGCTTTTCTGTCGACCAGTTCTTGCCATCAACACAGAGAGCGATCACTCGATCCCCTTTTGGGATGGCCGCCAACATGGCGTCACCTTCAGAGCGCATAGCCCGTTGGATATCAGCCCCTTTGCCACGATGGCCAGGCTGTAATTCAACCAGTTCTAGCTGAAAATCAGAGGGAAGACGCTTGCAGTACTCTTGGTAGCCGTCCGTGACCCATTTTGGCATCTTAGTGCCGACTGCAAGCAATCGTATGCGCATAAGGCTTAGGCGTCGCCTACTGACCAGAGGCGTTCAATGTCATAGAAATCACGAGCATCTGGCATCATCACGTGCACAATGATGCTACCAAGATCGACCAATACCCAGTCACCAACCGTTTGACCTTCAATACCCATAGGCAAAAGACCCTGCTCTTTCACCTTGTCGATCACCTCTTGAGCAGCGGCTGCTACTTGACGCTTAGATGTACCACTTGCAACCATCATGTAGTCAGTGACGGTAGAGCGGCCACGAACATCGATTAGGTTGATATCTTTTGCTTTCATTCCCTCAAGCGCATCTTGCACTAGGGCGATCAATTGATCATCTTGCATGTAAATTAAATTACCTTTCATTGGCGTCATAGAGACGCTCATTTCTAATAAAATTCCAAACGCTGTCTGGAATTAAAAATCTGGGGTTTGAGCCCCGCTTAATAATCTTTCTAACCTGAGTCGCAGAGACATTCATCGGAGTCAACTGATGCATCGCCAAATGACCTGAAGGACGAAGGCTTAACGCTTCTAAATCCTCAACCCTATGCTGATCAATAAAGCACTGAAGCTCTGAATCAAACTCAGGTTCATAACCGGGTCGAGCAACGATCAACAAGTGACCGAAATCCGTTAACTGCTGCCAATGGGACCAACTCTTAATGCCCAGCAGAGAGTCCATCCCCATCACCATTATTATGGGCAAATCCTCACCCACTTCGGCACGTTTTTTCATCAACGTGTTGATGGTGTAGCAAGGCTCATCACTGATCAATTCACAATCATCAGCAACCAGTGCAGGCTCCGATTCTACCGCTAGCCGAACCATCTCAAACCGCTGCACGGCAGAGCCGCCGGTTGATGCTTTATGGACTGGCTCACCGGTTGGGACCAGATTAATGTGAGGCACGTTGAGCACCTCCTGAAGTTCTAGCGCAGTTCTGAGATGTCCATAGTGAATAGGATCAAAGGTACCACCAAAAAGAACCAGAGGAGGTTTCTGCATTACTTACGAACCTGCCCTTCTCCGTAAACAATGTATTTCTGAGACGTCAGCCCCTCTAGACCGACCGGCCCACGAGCGTGAATCTTATCCGTAGATATACCGATTTCAGCACCTAGGCCGTATTCAAAGCCATCGGCAAATCGAGTAGAGGCGTTGATCATGACAGAGCTGGAGTCGACCTCACGCAAAAATTGACGCGACAGCGTGTAGTTTTCAGTAATGATCGCGTCGGTATGGTGAGAGCCGTAGTGATTGATGTGCTCAATTGCACGATCTATACCCTCAACAATTTTGATTGAAAGTATCGGCGCCAAGTACTCAGTCGCCCAATCCTCTTCAGTCGCTGCATTGGCTTGAATAATGGCACATGTCTTGTCACATCCACGAAGTTCTACACCCGCCTCAGCGTAGGCCTCAGCTAGCTCTTTAAGAACCTCATCAGCAACCGATTCATGCACCAGCAGTGTCTCCATGGTGTTACAAGTACCGTAGCGATGAGTCTTGGCATTGATGGCAATATTGATAGCCTTAGCTAGGTCAGCCTCTGCATCAATATAGACATGACAAATACCGTCGAGGTGTTTAATAACAGGCACGCGCGCATCGTTCGAGATACGCTCGATCAACCCCTTACCGCCACGAGGCACGATAACATCCACAAACTCTGGCATAGTAATCAACTGACCAACGGCTTCACGATCCGTGGTTTCCACCACCTGGACAGCCGTTTCAGGCAAACCAGCCTGTTTTAGGCCCGCCATAATCGATTTAGCAATCGCCTGATTAGAGTGAATTGCCTCAGAACCACCGCGAAGAATCGTAGCGTTACCCGACTTTAGACAGAGACTGGCGGCTTCCATTGTGACATTCGGGCGTGACTCATAGATGATGCCTATTACGCCTAGAGGAACACGCATCTTACCTAGCTGAATTCCGGATGGCAGAAAACGCATGTCGGATACATCACCGACAGGGTCTGGTAGAGCGGCAACCTGACGAAGACCCTCGATCATGCCATCGATACGCTCTGGAGTTAGCGCTAGACGATCCAGCATCGCATCATCAAGCCCACGAGCCTTTCCAGCCTCAAGGTCTTTCTGGTTAGCTTGAGTGATCGCATCACGATCGGCATCAATAAGTTCAGCCATTGCAAGCAATGCACTGTTTTTCTGTTCTGTATTAGCACGTGCTACGACACGTGAAGCTTCGCGCGCATTCGCACCAAGCGTCTGCATGTAATCCGCTACATTCATCAGGTCTTTACCGATCAATTTATTGAGAAGTCTAGTATAGCGTGACAGCGATAAAGAACCCACCAATAACAAGAAATTACACCAGCAAAAATCGCTTTTAATGCCTATGAAATAGTTACAAATTTTAGGAACCAACTGGTCGATCGGTCGAAGACAGACTGGTATTATGAAACTCTTATTTTGTGTACTGGAAACAAAGGCATGCTTGAACAAGACGGCGAACAATACAAAGGTTACCTACGTTGGTACCAGCGCCCAGCCTTTGCTGCAGCCATCGCTCTGGTTTTGCTCTTCTCTTCGACCTTGGTTGGCTCCTATCTGTTGGCCAAAAATGCCGCAGAAAACGAAGCACTAAAACAGGCCAAAATTTGGAGTAACAGCGCCTCCATGCTGGTTGCGCCTCTAATTCTCTCTAAAGATTTAGTCAGCCTTAACTTTGTCACCAATCAGATTGCAGACGACCCTTTCGTAGCAGGCATTCAAATCACCGATAGCCAGACCATGAGACTAGCTGCAGCTGGCAAGCAAGAGGGTGTCCACACAGCAAAATCCATCGCACCTAATAACGAAGCCATTGCTCAATTAGAAGTGTGGATCGACCCGACTCCCGTTCAGCAACAACTCAATTACCAGACGGGACTGATCAGCAGCGGCGCTATTATCGCTTTTCTGTTATCACTGTTTATCTATCGCCGGCAGAGCAAACTTCTTGAAGAGGAAGTGGCTTATATTGAACAAATTGAGCAACATTTTGACGATCAAATCACAGACTCAACGGAAGCTCAGGAAACAATCGACGACAGCGATGAAGAAGTTTATGAAGACGATGTAGAGGCAGAAGCGCTAATCGAACAAGAACCAGAGCTAGACGATCAAGAACAAGACACTGAGATCAACTCCCTAGATAACCACCTTGGATCCGAGGCGGAGACAGAGATTGAATCGACTATTGAGACTGAAGTGGACACTGAAGTAGATTACGATGACATAGGCAATTTCGGATCCGCGTACGATGACCCGATTGTTGAAAACAGCACTTCAGATGAGCCTAGCGAACCTAACTTTGAAGAAGTTCACGAGCCAAACACTGATGAGGCAGACATTCCGCCTTGGGAACCTAGCGAAAATGAGACAATGGTAGAGACCAATGAACCTACCAACATTGAACCCCCTATCGTCAAAATGCAGATAGATGAGACCGATAAGGATGAGATCGATCTGGTTGAACTTCTAAAACCAGAGAGACGCGAACCGAGCGTACCGCCCTTCAAGCCTCTATCAAAAGAGCCCGAACAAGAGCGTGAAGAGCCCAGCTTTGAAACGTTGATGTTTGATACAACGCCAGAGCGCCAAGAGCCCGTGAAGAAACTGGCGCGCAAACTGCCTATCATCAATGAAGAACAGCTCGATCTATACACCATTGAACAGGAGCTTGATCTGTTAACACCAGCCAGTGAAGCGGCCTACGTTGTCCTGATCGACTTTACCAGCCCCCACTCGGCGCTGATCTCCAATGAAGAGCAGTTACAGATCAAACGCACTTACCGAACACTGGCGAACTCCGTTGCCAATATTTACGAAGGCGAGGTCTCCGCACTTGGCGAAGACATACTGATTCAGTTTGATAATGCCAGCGAGGATGACGAGCATGGCGTTAATGCGGCTTGTGCAGCCATGCTATTTGCCCAACTTGCCCGTTCGTACAATAGAAGTCGTTCAGATCAGCAGGAGCCGATACTGAACGTCCACACCGCAATTGTAAGAGGTCAACAGGGTCGTCAGGATAGAATGGCCGACGAAGCCCGCTTCTTAACTCGCTCAACCAAAACAGATCGATTGATTAGCCATACAGCACTCTCAGAGGCACCCGATCTAAAAAGCGGTGTTCTATCAACCGCTGAGATCAAACGCGAAGATGAGGACAAGGTGCTGATCCTATCGTTGAGTAAAAGCTATCAAGATCTGTTAGAAAAACAGGGGCGTTATCTTCTGGCAAAACTGGCACAGCAGGCCGCACAGTAATCTTCATAAACCGCACATTATTGATTCAACAAAAAAGGGAGCCAGCGGCTCCCTTTTGATATTTAGGTAGTCATTACTCTACCGATAGATGGCTCACTCGCTGATAGCCCCTTGGCAGTTTATTGCCTCGACGACCGCGCTCTCCACGGTAGTGTTCTAGATCGGCTTTGGTCATTTTAAGGTACTGCTTACCCGCATGAACCAGAAGTTCCTGATCTTCATTAAGAACAGCCACAGCAACCATCAACTCTTCACGAGCTTGAGCCCTTGCCGACGGGATGTTAATGATCTTATTACCTTTACCTCGTCCCAATACAGGCAGCTCAGAGACTGGGAACACCAGTAGACGCCCTTCAGAAGTTACGGCAGCGATCAAACCATTTTCGCTATCAGAAATGGAAGCAGGCGCTACGATATTGGCCCCTTTGGGTAGCGTCAGTACCGCTTTACCGTTTTTCGTCTTACTGGTCATATCACCTATCGACGTGACAAAGCCATAACCAGCATCTGAAGAGAGAAGAACCTTATCACTCTCTTTACCCGCGGTTAGTGCCTCTATCGAAGCACCCTTTTGCAGACTAATGCTACCGGTAACAGGCTCGCCTTGCCCCCGAGCTGAAGGCAGGTTATGAGTCTCTAATGTATAACTGCGCCCCATACTGTCTAGCAGGATCGTCGGCTGGTTCATGCGTCCAGCAATCGAGAGTTTATAACCATCACTCGCTTTGTAATTCAGAGTAGCCGGATCAATGTCATGCCCTTTAGCAGCACGGATCCACCCCTGTTTAGAGAGGACGACGGTAACAGGATCAGAGGTAAGCAGATCTTTATCACTGAACGCTTGAGACTCTTCACGCTCAACCAGAGGAGAGCGGCGATCATCGCCAAACTCTTCAGCAGCCTGTTCAATCTCCTCTTTAATGAGATTACGCATCAACTCATCAGAACCAAGAATAGATTCAAGTTTTTTACGCTCTTCATCTAACTCAGACTGCTCTGCACGGATCTGAAACTCTTCCAGTTTCGCCAAATGACGAAGTTTGAGATCGAGGATGGCGTTAGCTTGGACATCCGTTAGACCGAAGCGCTCCATCATAACCGTTTTAGGCTCATCCTCGTTGCGGATGATTGCGATCACTTCATCGATATTAAGATAAGCAATGATCAAACCATCGAGGATATGCAGTCGATCTAATACTTTCTGCAAACGGAATTCGAGACGGCGTCGAACAACCTGGGTACGCCAAGTAAGCCACTCCGTTAAGATCTGACGAAGATCTTTAACCTGTGGACGGCCGTCAATGCCGATCATGTTGAAGTTAACTCGGTAGCTTCGCTCTAGATCGGTGGTTGCAAACAGGTGAGCCATCAACTGCTCAATATCGATACGATTTGAGCGTGGCACAATCACGAACCGAGTCGGATTCTCATGGTCTGACTCATCACGCAAATCGCTAACCATTGGCAATTTTTTCTGCTGCATTTGAGCTGCAATCTGTTCAAGCACCTTAGCACCAGATACCTGATATGGAAGAGCCGTAATGACAACGTCACCATCCTCAATTTCATAAATAGCACGTGCTTTTACAGAACCACGACCGGTCTCATAGATCTTTTTAAGATCAGCCGTCGGTGTAATGATCTCAGCAGCGGTTGGGAAATCAGGGCCTTTTACTTTCTGACAAAGACGCGCAACACTGGCATCAGGATTGTCGAGCAGATAAGTACAAGCCCGAGCGACTTCGCGAAGGTTATGGGGAAGAATATCAGTCGCCATACCAACGGCGATACCCGTAGAACCATTCAAGAGTACGTTAGGTAGACGCGCTGGCAGAACCTCAGGCTCATCCATCGTGCCATCAAAGTTAGGTACCCATTCAACCGTTCCTTGACCTAACTCTTTTAACAACACCTCGGCATATTTAGAGAGTCGCGCTTCAGTGTATCGCATTGCTGCGAAAGATTTAGGGTCGTCAGCAGAACCCCAGTTGCCTTGACCATCTACAAGCGGATAGCGATAACTGAAAGGCTGTGCCATAAGCACCATAGCCTCATAACAGGCCGAATCACCGTGCGGATGAAACTTACCTAAAACGTCACCTACCGTACGTGCTGACTTTTTAAATTTGGCGCTCGCCTTTAGTCCAAGCTCAGACATTGCATAAACAATACGGCGTTGTACTGGCTTCATACCATCGCCTAGATGAGGCAATGCACGGTCAAGAATGACGTACATTGAGTAATCTAAGTAGGCTTTCTCTGTAAAGGTCTTTAAAGGAAGGGTTTCGACCCCTTCATCGATCAGATTTTCCACAAATAGTGTTCCCAGACGGGTTAGCATTTACAAAAACAGTTGTTTACGAGTATGCCACCATAGACACGCGCTTGCATCTGAAAAGCACCAAGATAGGATCAAATGCGTAGAGTGAAAACGAGTATCAACAAAAAGACACGGACAAGATGAACCTGTTAAAAGCTGTTTCTATTTCAATTCTGTTTGGCATATCAGCCGTATCAGCAGCTGAGTGGCAAACTGATATAAAAAGTAATAATCCCATTGTTGGAAAAATATGGGACAACACTAACCAGCGCTTTATAACCCAACAGCAATTACTGGATCATATGAGTGAGATAGATTGGATATTGCTGGGTGAAAATCATGAAACGGATATTCATCACGAACTTCAAACAGAGATACTAGAGCTACTATCCCAAAAGAAGATACTCGGTAATGTTGCCTTTGAAATGGCTAATACAGATCAACAGACTGCACTAGACAGCGCATTAGGGGAGCCGTCGAATCCAGAACAACTCAACTGGCAAAAGGGCTGGCCTTGGGAGTGGTATAAATCACCCGTGAACTTTGCTTTAACGAAAGCAAATAGAGTACTCGGCACAGACCTAACTCGACAACAACAGATGCAAGCCTACATGGACGAATCAATAGATCATCCTAACGAACTCTACAAAAACTTTATGCTCGACATACTCTATGAAGGCCACTGCGGTAAGCTACCCAAATCACAACTGGGCAACATGTTAAGAGTTCAAATAGCCCGTGATCGACAGATGGGCAGAGTACTTAAAGAGAACAGCACCGATATGGTCGATCTATACATTGCAGGCAATATGCATGTCAGAAAAGATGCCGGCGTCCCCTTTCATAATCAGCTGAATAGCCTATCAATCATGATGCTATCTGTTGGTGACAGCCAAGACCCCTTTGAAATCGTACCAGACAGCTATCAGGAAGAAGCGATAGCTGATTATGTGATATTCACACCGGAAGTAGAGCAGAGGGATCACTGTTCGCAGATTGAAGGGTAGTAGTTAGCTGTTGGAGCGGTCTTGCGAAGGCCGTGAAGGTTGGGCGCGTAATTAGAGAGCAGGTGACAGGCTAAAGCCAGTCACTGGTGTGCTTAACTCGCTACGAAGCTGCGGTGACTGGCCTTCAGCCTGTCACTGGTGTGCTTAACTCGCTACAGAGCTACGGTGACTGGCCTTCAGCCTGTCACTGGTGTGCTTAATTCACTACGAAGCTACGGTGACTGGCTTCAGCCTGTCATCCGCTGTTGACGTTGGCAGAGATCTTTTTTAAAACCGTTGGAGCGGTCTTGCAAAGGCCGCGATGGATTTGGCAGAGATCCTTTACGAAGCTCTCAATGACCTACAATAGGTGCCGAGCGTTGCTCGTCATCGCTTCGCGACGCTTGCAGCGCCTCCCCGCCGCACTTTCAGTGCATGCGTGGTCACATGGGCATTCGCTCAGAAGTCTCCTTGCGACCAAAAAACAAAAAACCCCAGGACCTTTCGGTACTGGGGTTCTTTGTTTATTAGGTGCCTGGCAATGACCTACTCTCACATGGGGAAAC
>NZ_WBYO01000013.1:0-40729 GCF_013283345.1 Marinobacterium sp. xm-d-564
TCATGCTCTTTGATCGCCTTAATGATCTGTTCTTCGGTGTAACGCTTCTTCATATCGAGATCTCCATCCCTTTAGGTTAAATGGAAATCTCATCGAGGTCATGGTCTAGTTTTTGGGGGATAGGTCAAATTCTGTAGCAATTTCAGGCTCGACTTTAACGGTCTTTTTTTGACTAGCCATTTGCCACCTCATCCAATTTAAAATATGAGTGACTGACAATATCTAGAGAGTCACTCATGCTTAAAAATAGTTTTTTAGCTGATTCAACTGCCGTCTCAATTTGCTGGGGTTCAATGAGCTGAGAATCGAGTTCATATTGCGTCGCTTTCCAAAGCGCGAAGGTGTTATCTCTGTACCCGTTATAAAAGTGGGTCACATCATGTCTATTCAAACTCCGCTCTATGAGCGGTGCTAACACCCTCCCCCCTAATGAAGCGCCTTCAAAGACATAAATCGCGCCTAGCACCTCAGATAGAGAGTTGTGATGAGTTTCAAAAGGTTCAGATTCAATAATGCAATCCAACGCATTCAGAGACTTAAGATCTTGAATTAACCAAGAGTAACGCTCAGAAACACGCTGTTTTAACGCTTCATTGGAATGATTCAAAAAGAGAGGTAGATGTTTTTTAATCCAATGTTCCAGTGCAACTAGAGCGAGAGTATATTCTCGCTCATTCAGAGTAGGTCGCACTAAAGATCTAAGGATAGGGTGAGCATCTAAGGATCTGTGAGATGCATTCGTAGACTGTTTCAAACATTCTGACGCATTAACATGGAGCATTGCTAAAGTCCTTCTGTTTTATATGTTACTTAAAGTTCCTGTACTGCTCGAAACTATTTTTATTGTCTGACTTAACCATAGATCAAAAATTTGCAAAGCCAGGTTTTTGTTGTTTATAAGCAAATTCGATGCCAAGTTTTCACATGCGGATTGATTTTTTAATAGAACAATCTGGCTAACAACTATCGACGTAAATGCTGAAATGAAATCTCTCTTTGCACCCTTACTGATGACTTTAAGCCTAACTAGCTGGGCTTCTAATATTCCTATTTTCGATACGCACGTTCACCACAACGATAAAACACAGGATGAATTTGATGATCGGAGAGTCGTCTCTCTTCTTCGTCAGTACGATATCCAGAAGGCCCTTGTTTCAAGCAGCGGTGATGACAACACTCAACGATTAAAGAGCTTGGCGCCTGATCTTGTGCTGCCAGCACTTCGCCCCTTTCGAAAAAGTGGTGAATTAAGAACCTGGATGCATGATGAGTCGGTCACTGAATATTTAGAGACACAGCTCAAACAGAACCATTACTTCGCCATTGGTGAGTTTCATGCGTTTGGCGATGAGATGCAGACACCCGTGTCAAAACGGTTAGTGGCTTTAGCCAAAGAGTACAACTTAGTGTTGCACCTACATGGCGATCGTCAGGCGATGCAACAGATCTTTCTGCAGTGGCCCGAGGCTAAGGTACTCTGGGCACACGCTGGGTTTGAAGCCCCTAGTGATCTGGCTGGACTATTTGATCAATACCCAAACCTCTGGGCTGATCTATCCTTTAGACCAGAGATTGTTACCTGGGGAGGCTTCAACCCTGAGTGGGAAAAGGCTCTACTGGCTAACCCTAATCGATTCACCTTAGGAGCTGATACATTCAACCTGGATCAGTGGCAGAAGATGCCGCTTTACACTCTGGATACACGAGATTGGTTAAGTACACTGCCTTCAGAGGTGGCTAAAAAAATTGCTTACGAAAATGCGGAGAGGCTATTTGATGTTTCCATTTCAGATTAGACAACCGCGTTATCACTCACTGATACCTCTTATCACACTGGGACTAAGTTGCTCTTTATCTTCGCAAGCATTATTCGCCGATGTCACCACCGGTGTCATGTTGAATAAATTTCAGAGTCAATTTCCAACCATCTACCTACCCTCTGTCGGTGAGGTAGATCGTCGTCGTTTTAAGTTGCCAGATGCTACCTCAGGTGATCCCAGCTTGTACGTCAAAGGGTTTGAGTTTACCGGCGTAAGCAGCATCGATATCAAGTATCTGCATCAAGCATTCTCGCCCTTTGAGGAGAGAGCGTTCACCCCTAAGCAACTGCTTGAGCTGACGGATCTGATCACCGACACCTATCGTCAACATGACATTGCGGCTATGGCGCGCATCCCTCCACAGGATGCTAAAAACGGAACGATTGTTTTTGAGATACACGAGTCAAATTTTGTCGGGGCAATACTAGATCATGGTTTTGAAGATCATTTTAATGTCTCACTTGAGCGTGTCGAAGCAGTCGCCTCGCTTCCAGGATCTGAGGGGGCACCACTGATACTCTCTGAACGAGAGCGTCAGCAGTTACTGACCATAGATATGCATGGCATCAGCATATCAGGCGGACTGCAAGCAAACGATGACGGGGATCAGGCGCTAGAACTCTGGATAGAGAACAGTGACAGATTCTCTGGATCCATTGATCTAAACAACCAGGGTCTGAATGGAACGGGTGAAGAGCAAGCCGTTTTAACATCGATGCTATCTAGCCCATTTCAACGGGGTGGTGCTGGCTACCTGAACGCCATTAAGAGTGCCCAGTCTCAATTTCTTAGTATGGCGTATCGAGGGCCCATTGGGCTTCGAGGAACGACGTTAGACCTGCAAGCAGGAAGGCTTTCGGCCGATACAGACAGCAAACGACATCAATCAATCTCCTACTCTTTAGGCGTTCGTCACCCACTGATTAGAACCCTTGGCAGCAATCTATTCCTATCAGGCATCGCAGAACAACGCTTGCTTGAGGAGAGCTCAATAATCAACAACTCTTCACTGACAGACAGCGATTACGAAGTAAACACATTGAGACTGACGCTCGATGGAAACCGCGCCTTACACAAAGATAGGCTCACGTATCGACTTCAAACCACCTTGGGTAACACTGACCTTGAGGGCTCACCCAACCGCGGTCATGACCTAGCAAATGCTAATACTGCGGGTGCATTCAAAACATTCAGTGGATTCTTAACCTATCGAAAACGGTTAGCCGATAACTGGCAAGTATTGACCCATTTACAAGGCCAAATGAGCCCTAACAACTTAGATGACAGTCAACGATTAATTGCAGGCGGGTCTCAGGGACTTCGGGGTTTCAGTGCTGACGAGTTGATTGTCGATCAAGGCGCGCTGGTTCGTGTAGATATTATTAAACGGCTGAACGATCAATGGCGATTTGGTGGTTTTATCGACTGGGCAAAACTGGAGAGACGCAGCAACAATACCGACATCAATGGTAGCCCATTGGAGTCCCATAACCGAATATCTGCCTACGATTGGGGCTTTAACTCTAGCTATAGAGTCCATGAGTCACTTCAATTCGACTTATCTATCGCTCAAGCACTATCGAATACTCAAGGGGTGAACACTGAACAGGGTGATGTCACTACACTACTGAATTTGAAATGGGAGTTTTAAAGCGTCACTCCCACTCCATCTCTTCAAAGACACGCTGTGCATTGCGGCCATGGATCTCTTCGTAGACGTTCAAATAACTGAAAGCACTCTGGTCAATGGATGACACACTCTGCATATCGCCGCCCTCTTCAATCAACTCACCCACTTTTTCGCGCAGAAACCTGAGGTAATCAAGGGTATCAGCCTTAGCTTTTTCCAAGGTTGTTGGTGCTCCATGGCCCGGAACAATTACCTTAGGATTTAACGACTCAATCACCTCAAACGCCTCTATCCAGGTTAGATGTTGTGATTGGGAGGCCACACCAAGCATCCGATCAACAAACACCGTATCGCCTGTATAGAGTACGGATATTTCAGGTAACCAGACAAAGTTTTCACCCGGAGTATGAGTATGACCGACCGGAATAAATTGAACCGATCGATCACCCAGTGTGAGGGTACTCTCTGAGTCTAAAAGCGTATTGGCGAAGAGAGGTTTTGTGCCTTGATAGGCATCACCAATCAAGTTAGTAATTCGCATGACCTGCTGAGCTTCACGAGCTCTCTGATCGGTTTGGGTCGCAGTGCTACTGATCAATTCAGCGCCCTGTTGCGCAAAATAGTCATTGCCAAACCAGCGGTGATCTTGGCCACCGGTATTAATCACTTTGATGACCGGTTGATCGGTGACTGTTTTGATCGCAGCTTCGATTGTCTCAGCCCCTCTCCAGCTACCACCTGAGTCAATCAACAGAACCCCCTGATCAGAGACAACAAAACCAAAGGTGGCATTGTTTCCGAAATTTTCGGGAGATCGATCGGTCAGCGGCCCCACAATAGAATAGGTATTTGGAGCCACCTCTATGACCTGTAACTCATCAGCTTGAACCAGAGATGTTATTGCTAAGGTTAAAATAGCGAGGAGTGGTTTAATCATTTAGGAACCCATTGGATTGAGTGGTTGGGGCCTTATCGTAGATGAGGCGATTTCCCATGGAGTGAGGGTCAGGCTGAAGGCCAGACCCTGATAAGGGTTTATGTGATCAGTTTGCAGCGGCTCGACAGATCGTCGCGAAGCTGTCAGCTTTAAGGGATGCACCACCGACCAATCCACCGTCAACGTCAGCCATAGCAAGTAGCTCTGCAGCATTTTTGTCGTTCATGCTACCACCGTAAAGAATGGTCACGCGATCAGCGATATCAGTGTTGTGTTTGGCTATCAAACTGCGAACAAAGGCATGAGCATCCTGAGCTTGTTGTGGTGTCGCAGTTTCGCCGGTACCAATCGCCCAGACTGGCTCATAGGCAATCACAATTTGTGCAAAAGTGTCTGCACCACATAGATCGACAACCGCATTGACCTGCTCTTCTAATACAGCATTCATTTGACCCGATTGACGCTCTTCCAGTGTTTCACCGATACAGAGAACCGGTACAAGGCCGAGCTCTAGTGCTTTAAGCGTTTTTTCTGCCACCAATTGACTGGTTTCACCATAGAGAGAGCGACGCTCAGAGTGCCCCGTCAGTACATAAGCACAGCCAAGATCACGGATCATTTCACCACTCACTTCACCGGTGAAAGCGCCTTTCTCTTGATCACTTAGGTTTTGCGCACCCACTTTTATGGCGGTGTCGGCGGTTAACTCCAGTGCTTGAGGAATATAAATGAAGGATGGACAGACCGCGATATCAACACCTTTTAGAGAAGCGACCTGATCGGCCAAACCAGTCAATAGAGATTCGTTGGTCATCAACGATCCATTCATTTTCCAGTTACCCATAATTAGGGGGCGTCTCATCACGTAACTCCTTAGATCCAAACAAAAAAGACAGCTTAATAAGCCTAGAGAGCCGGATCAACCATTAGTTGCCTAGAAGAGCATTTTATATCAATCTATCTTTCTTATAATTAAGAGTTTCTTTGCGGCCCATTAAACAGGTTGGAGCTCTTTGTCGTAGTGCTTAATAAGATTAATGATTAAACAGGCAATCACTCAATGGGACTTCTAATCGACGGTCAGTGGTATGATCAGTGGTATGACACTAAATCATCCAATGGAAAATTTATTCGAACAGAGGCGCAATATCGAAACTGGGTTACCCCTGATGGTGCCGAAGGCCCAACGGGTGATGCAGGTTTTAAAGCTGAACCGGGTCGATACCACCTCTATGTCTCATTAGCCTGCCCCTGGGCACACCGAACTCTAATCGTCAGAGCACTCAAGGGTCTACAAGACCAGATCTCATTTGATGTGGTGCACCCCTTGATGCTTGAGCAAGGCTGGACTTTTGATTCAGACTTTCCAGCTGCAACCAGTGATCGTGTCAATCAGAAGCAGTTTATGCACCAGATCTATACCCAGTGCGATCCAGAGTACACCGGTCGGGTAACAGTTCCAGTACTTTGGGATAAACAGAATCAGACCATTGTTAGCAATGAGTCCTCAGAAATTATTCGTATGCTCAACTCAGGTTTTAACGAGATTGGCGCAAATGATCTGGATCTCTACCCTGAATCGCTCCAAGCGGAGATTGATCAGTGGAATGAGTTCATCTACGAACCCGTTAACAATGGTGTCTATAAAGCAGGCTTTGCAACGACTCAAGAAGCTTACGATGAAGCGGTGGTGAATCTCTTTAAGCATCTGGACAGACTGGAAGAGAGGCTAACCACTCGTCGTTACTTAGTGGGTCATCAGTTAACCGAGGCTGATATCAGACTCTTCACGACTTTGATTCGCTTTGACCCAGTATATGTTCAACACTTTAAGTGTGACCGTAAACGAATCGCAGAGTACCCGGCCTTGTCAAACTACCTGCGTGACATCTACCAACAGCCCGGCGTTGCAGAAACCTGTGACCTTGATCATATCAGGCACCACTACTACCGTAGCCATCCGACCATCAACCCGCATGGCATCATTTCCTACGGTCCAGAGTTTGATCTGATGGCACCCCACGGACGCGAGTTTTTGTAATTGTTGGAGCCTTATCTTAGATGAGGCGATTGGTTTGAAGTGCATCGCGGCCTTTTCAAGACCGCTCCAACAGCAAGCAGCTAACCATGTTGGAGCCTTATCGCAGATGAGGCGATTTTAAAGAGCATCGCGGCCTTTCAAGACCGCTCCAACATGCTGTCGGGTTAGGGAGCCCAGTAGATATCGACAGGGGTTTTGCTTTGGCGTAGAACAGCGCGCACAGGCATCTCTTCGGTGTCGCCCTCACCCATCGCTTGCTCAAGTACCGGCAGTTTTGAATCGCCACAAAGGTGAATAAAGATACGTTTAGCGTGCAACAACCTTTGCAAGGTCAATGTCATACGCAAATGGGGAGCGACGGGCGGAGTCACACCCATACAGGCTTTAAAACCATAAGGGTTTAACGCTGCCGTTAGCTCTGGTGCATTGGGAAAGAATGATGCGGTATGACCATCCTCGCCCATGCCTAAAATCACGGCATCAAACTCTTTTGGAAGTTCACTCAGAACCTCTTCTAGCTTGGTTTGACCAGAACAGGGATACTCAGCGTCATTAAAGTGAGGAATAAAATGCGCATCCGCCGCTCGATTCTGTAGCAAGTGTGTTTTCACAGAACGAGCGTTACTGTCCTCATGCGTATCAGGAACCCAACGCTCATCAGCCAGGGTAATCCAAACCTTAGACCAATCGAGTTCTTGTACAGAGAGCGATTGGAATAGTGCCGCCGGTGTCCGACCACCCGACACCACCAGTGTCGCACGGCCACGCTCTTCAATTCCGGCTTTTAATAGCGCGACTATCTCTTCCGTTAAACGACATTCAAGTGACTCTCGTGTATCAAATTGAAACATATTGGACATCATTAAACCTCACTCGTGCCAAGAACGACCATCACGCTCGATCAGAGCGATTGAACCAATAGGTCCCCAGGTACCGGCGTTGTAAGGTTTCACTTCGTCACCGACATCTTTCCATGCCTGAATCAACTCGTCACACCAAGTCCAAGAGGCTTCAATCTCATCACGACGAACGAACAGTGACTGATCACCGACCATCGATTCTAGAAGCAGACGCTCGTAAGCATCCGGAGTTCGTTGGTTAGGATCACTTTCGCTGAAGTCCAGGTTGAGCGCACGGTTTTGTAGATCCATGCCTTGGTGCATGCCCAGCTGTTTAGTGACCACGTGAAGACGAATCCCCTCATCTGGCTGAAGACGAATAACCAGACGATTGTTGACGATGTCACGCTGCTTAGGATCAAAAATAAAGTGTGGGTTATTTTTATAAACCACCACGATCTCGGTCATCTTTTGCGGCATACGTTTACCGGTACGCAGGTAGAAGGGTACGCCGGCCCAACGCCAGTTATCGACATTGACTCGTAGAGAGACAAAGGTTTCAGTGTTGGACTTAGTCGCAGCACTGCCCTCCTCTTCACCATAGCCAACCACCGCTTGACCACCGATAGACCCGGCTGTGTACTGACCACGAACGGCACGTTTATTGACATTGGAAGAATTAATTGGGTGAAGGGCTTTCAGAATTCTGACTTTCTCATCGCGAATCGAGTCTGCATCCAGTTTGCTCGGCGGGTTCATTGCGACCATACAGAGAAGTTGCAACAGGTGGTTTTGAACCATATCACGCATCTGCCCCACTTTGTCGTAGTAACTCCAACGCCCTTCAAGACCAACGGTTTCAGAAACCGTAATCTGAACGTGATCGATTGCCGAGTTGTTCCACTGTGAACCAAACAGGTTGTTGGCAAAGCGCAGGGCAATAAGGTTTTGAACCGTATCTTTACCTAGGTAGTGGTCAATGCGGTAGATACGGTTCTCATTAAAGTATTGAGCAACCGTATCGTTGATCACCTTAGAGCTCGCCAAATCGTGACCAATCGGCTTTTCCAATACGATACGCGTCGTCTCATTGATTAACTCTGCACTGCTGAGGTTTTTACAGATGTCACCAAACACAGCAGGCGGTGTTGCAAGGTAGTTAACCATGATTCGACTGTCATCAAGTTTAGCTTTGATCTTCTTGAAATCATCGGCGGAGGTCATATCGACCTGAACGTAATCAAGACGCGCTGAGAAACGTTGCCACTCTTCAGAGCTCATCTCACCAGGCGCTAAAAATCGAACCAGTGTCGCTTCCACCGCTTCAACAAAGGCAGCCTGGTCCCAATCCGCACGTGCAACGCCGATGATCTTAGACTCAGGGTTCAGTAGCTTCGCTTTGTCGAGCTGGAATAGCGCAGGAAATAGCTTACGCATTGCCAGGTCACCCTTGGCACCGAACAGAACAAAATCACAGGCTTGATGCATTGCATCGTTCATGAGCTACACTCCTTTGGAGGTGGAAAGAGTAAATGTAAAAAATTTATGTAATTTTAGTACATTTTGTAGCAAATGATCTACAAAAGTGATGAGCTAATTTTATATTTAAATGCACTATACCCCTTTCATTTTGGTGATTAGAGCAGTAAAACCTACTATTTTCCTTGAAACTGATACACTTAACAGACTGTTAACTTTTTTGTAATTTTTATACGTAATCCAATATGAGCATCGATATTACCCGTTTCAAAGAGCAGCTAGACGCTGTTCAACTGACTTTCAAGAGTGACCTTGCCATCATCTCCCTTTCAGGAGGGCACATACTAAGCTATCAATCCAATGGCGAGGAGCGACTCTGGATGAGCCCTAAAGCCAACTTAGAGGCGGGCAAGTCGATACGCGGTGGCATCCCAGTCTGTTGGCCTTGGTTTGGTGCACACCTAAGCGATGAGAGTAAACCAGCCCACGGCTTTGCGCGCACGTCAATCTGGACTCTGGTTGATGCTCAAGATCACGAGGAGTTTGCCTCTGTCACGCTTGGACTTGAGAACAGCGTTGCGAATCCCCTATTCCCATACGACTGCAGCCTAGCGATAAAGGTCACTTTGACCGACAAACTCAGTGTTGAACTGATTACAACCAACCTTGGCAATCAACCGATAGAGATCACGCAGGCACTGCATACCTATCTCCCCATCTCTGATCTAAATAACGCCTGCATTGCTGGTCTGAAGGGCGTGGACTATGCCGATAAGCTAAAAGGTTTCGCACGTGCAACGGAAGATCGAGATTCTGTCGATCTAAAAGAGCCAACAGATAGAGTCTATTTTGACGATTCAAATTGCCTGATCTTGACTGACAAGAACCAAGAAACGCGAATCTACAAACAGAACAGCGGTACCACAGTGGTTTGGAACCCAGGAAAAGAGACGGCTAACAATATGGCGGATATAGGCGCCGAGAACTACCGTGGCTTTTTATGTATTGAAGCGGCCAATGCGATGGAAGATAAGGTCCGCATCGAGCCGGGTGAAAGTTTTACCCTAAGGCAAGGGATTTACGCAGCGTAGGAGCGGTATTGCAAAGGCCGCGATGCTCTTCATAAGATAGTTGCTAACGGAACTGGTGTCTGGCTTTAGCCTGACATCCACTCTTTCCGCGTTTTCCAGATAGACTATAAAGTTGACCCGCGGATGACAGGCTGAAGGCCTGTCACCTTAGATCGCCTCATCTTCGATAAGGCTCCAACAGCTCAATGCGAAATGTCGGAGCGGTCTTGCAAAGGCCGCGAGGAAAATCGCCTCATCTTCGATAAGGCTCCAACAGCTCAATGCGAAATGTTGGAGCGGTCTTGAAAAGGCCGCGAGGAAAATCGCCTCATCTTCGATAAGGCTCCAACAGCTCAATGCGAAATGTCGGAGCGGTCTTGCAAAGGCCGCGAGGAAAATCGCCTCATCTTCGATAAGGCTCCAACAGCTCAATGCGAAATGTCGGAGCGGTCTTGCAAAGGCCGCGAGGAAAATCGCCTCATCTTCGATAAGGCTCCAACAACTCAATGCGAAATGTTGGAGCGGTCTTGAAAAGGCCGCGAGGAAAATCGCCTCATCTTCGATAAGGCTCCAACAGCTCAATGCGAAATGTTGGAGCGGTCTTGCAAAGGCCGCGATGATTTTCGAAAAATCGCCTCATCTACGATAAGGCTCCAACGCCTGCTCCTTTCCATCCGTGGAACCGCAGGATACCGTCCGTCCTGGACATGCCCTGCTCCTGCGCGTCCTGCGCTCGCAGGATACCGTCCGTCCTGGACATAAAAAAGCCGCCCGGGATGGGGCGGCGAAAGGAGTGCAGATGCACTCAGTTTCCACGACCTTTAGGAAACAGGAGGTCTACAGTGCAGAGGCCTTAGCCACTGCGTCTGAAGCTAGTTTGGTAATACCGTCCCAATCTTTTGCATCGATCAGATCGGTTGGTACTACCCATGAACCGCCAACCACGTTAACGCTGGGCAGGCTCAAGTAATCGGTAAAGTTGTTTTCATTAATGCCACCCGTTGGGCAGAAACGAACCTGTGGGAATGGACCCGAAATCGCTTTAAGCATCTTAGGTCCGCCCGCAGCTTCCGCTGGGAAGAACTTGAACGCCTCAAAACCAAATTCCATACCACGCATCATCTCGGCAACCGAGCTGATTGCTGGTAGGTAGGGCATATCAGATTCCAAGCCCGCCTTAAACAGAGCATCAGTTGCACCAGGGCTAATGGCAAACATGCCGCCAGCTTCTTGAACCTGTTGAAACTCTTCCGGTTTAGTCACCGTGCCCGCACCGACAATGACATCGTCGACTTTGTCAGCAATCTCTTTGATCACTTCAATCGCTGAATCGGTGCGCAAAGTCACTTCAAGAACCTTTAAACCACCCGCTTTTAATGCTTCTGCCAAGGGCACAGCATCTTCCACGCGCTCAATGACAAGAACGGGCATGACCGGAGAGGTAGTTAACAACGCATCAACGTTAATGCTCATTATTCGAAATCCTTTTACTGTTTAGTTCCGAAGAAGATTGAGGCACCCTCTTCCGCACCTGATACTAGAGAACGCATGCCTGCAAACATCTCACGTCCCATACCGAACTGGTGGGGCGATAGATCCTGTATCGCGCATTCACGTGTTGCCAATTCAGCCTCATCAACCAGCAGCGTCAGCTCTCCGGTATGCGCATCAAGACGAATCATGTCACCGTCTTGGATCTTAGCAATCGCACCACCGTGCAGAGCTTCTGGTGTTAGGTGAATCGCCGCTGGAATCTTGCCAGATGCACCCGACATGCGGCCATCTGTCACCAGTGCAACCTTGTACCCTTTGTCTTGCAGCGACCCTAAGAAGGGCGTCAGCTTGTGCAGTTCAGGCATACCGATAGCTGCAGGCCCCTGGAAGCGGACAACCACTACACAATCTTTATTGAGCTCACCCGCTTCATAGAGGGCTTTAAGATCATCCTGTTCGTGAAGCACCACAGCAGGCGCTTCCACGACGTAATTCTCTGTCGGTACTGCCGAAACCTTAATCACGGAGCGACCAAGATTACCGCGCATCACTTTAACCCCACCGTTATTGGAGAACGGCGTTTTTGCAGTTGAGATAACCTCTGCATCCAAAGAGGCTTCAGGGCCTGCTCGCCACACCAACTTACCCTCTTCAAGGAAAGGCTCTTGGGTGTAGTCTTTCAGGCCATTACCCGTCACTGTCAGCACATCCTCGTGCAACAGACCTGCACTTAGCAGCTCACGGAATAGAAGAGACATGCCACCGGCCGCTTGGAAGTGGTTGATATCAGCAGAGCCGTTTGGATAGATGCGGGTCAATAGAGGCACTACATCAGAGAGATCAGACATATCGTCCCAGTTCACAATGACACCGGCTGCACGCGCCATCGCAATGATGTGCATGGTGTGGTTGGTAGATCCACCGGTAGCCAGTAGTGCCACAATACCGTTTACAATCGCCTTCTCATCAATCACCTGATAGAGCGGACGATAATCAGAACCCAAAGAGGTGATACGACAGACCTGTTCAGCAGCGGCTTTCGTCAGTTCGTCACGGAGCGGTGTGTAAGGGTTGATGAATGATGAACCCGGCAGATGAAGACCCATCGCCTCCATCAATAGCTGGTTTGAGTTCGCTGTACCATAGAACGTACAGGTGCCTGCACTGTGGTATGAGTCTGATTCACACTGCAATAGTGCATCTCGACCTACCTTACCCTCTGCATACTCCTGACGAATACGCGCTTTCTCTTTGTTAGGCAAACCACTTGGCATTGGGCCTGCAGGTACAAAAATAACAGGTAGATGGCCAAAGCTAAGCGCACCAATCAACAGACCCGGAACAATCTTGTCACACACCCCTAAGCAAAGAGCAGCATCAAACATGTTGTGTGATAAACCAACCGCCGTAGCCATGGCGATGGTATCGCGACTGAATAGACTCAACTCCATGCCATCTTGACCCTGAGTCACGCCATCACACATAGCAGGTACAGCACCCGCCACCTGCGCAACGCCACCCATGCCATTGACCGCTTGTTTAATCAGTTCAGGAAAGTGCTGGAAAGGCTGATGCGCCGAAACCATGTCGTTGTAAGCAGAGATAATGCCGACGTTGGCACTCTCCATCATCTTTAGGGTGTTTTTATCTTGCTCACCACAGGCGGCAAAGCCATGAGCAAGGTTGCCACAAGCGAGTGTAGAGCGAGTTACTTTAGAGCTTTTTGCGGCCTCCATACGAGCGACGTAGTCAGCACGTGAAGCACGGCTCCTTTCAACTATACGTTCAGTAACTTCAGCTAACTTAGGATGTACCACTTCCCACTCCTCTGCACCTAAAGGCGTTCTTATATGTAATTTAATTACATTTTAGAGTGGAACTATCTATCTAACAAGAAAAAATTAAATAAATTACGTAATAAAAATAAAAAGAGCCGCAGATGCGGCTCTAAATACCCTATGATTTTAGGCTTTCACGTAACGAAAACGAACAACGACGCCTATAACGCCTACCAGCGTCAATAGACCTGAGCCGGTCATTAAGGTCTCTGCTAGGCGAGTTTCAGTGAGTTGTTCTGACAAAATGGAGATTGGCAGAACCTGAAACGCAAGCAACACCCATAAGTAAACATCATTGGCCAGCTTCAATGGGGTTTCGCAGGATGGGCAGTCGAACGCCGTAAGGTAGGATTGGCGCTTTCGTGAGTACTCAGGCCCTCTAAGGGACGTTTGGCAGACAGGACAACGACGATTCATTATGACTCCTAGAAACCTGTATAGCGGCCCGGTTTATGATTGGTGGTCAGAACGAAATTCAATACGATGGCGCCGAGTACAGAGACGGCCAAAAGCCATGGGGTGACTAACCACAAACCAGCAATCACGATCAGTGAATCCAGCACCATCTGTAATTTGCCAGCACGAATACCGTAGCGTTCTTGAATGAAGAGCACGAGAACATTCAATCCACCCAAACTCGCTTGATGTCTGAAGACAATTAGAAGACCAATCCCAATAAGGAGGCCACCACCGATACTGGCAAACAGAGGATCGATTCCCTCTATGACCAACCAGTTTGGAATCAGTTCTGTCAGTAAAGAGACCAGTGCAACAGAGAGCATGGTTTTTAAGGTGAAAGCCCACCCCATCTGAGCGATAGCCAACAAGTAAAATGGCAAGTTCGTCAGGAACAGGGTCAACCCAAAATTAAAACCGGTTGAGTAGTGAATTAAGATCGCTAACCCCGTGGTTCCCCCTGTTAATAAGCCCGCCTCTTTAAGAAAAAGAACACCCATGGCTACAGCAAGGGTACCCGTCACTATGGCTTGCAGATCTTCAAACAGTGTGTGCTTGGTCGGTTCTAATTTGAGTTTTTCCAAGGTTTCATCCCTATAACTAAGGCACAATCGCCACCGGATCGTTTAATTCGTAGCGACGATTGTACCTTAGGAATGGGTTGAGAGTTACTCGGTATACTGATCAATGAAACGCCAAGTTTCATCGAGTATCGTCTTAAGTTCGTCGATTAATAGATCAACATCTCCAAGACTTGTTGAGTTGTAGACATCCATCAACGCTTTAGCCTTGTGACTGAGTGCTGGTAAACCCAACACCGCTGACGCCCCTTTTAACTTGTGTGCTAACTGTTCAGCTGCAACAGGGTCCAGTGTTTTAAGCTGTTCATCAACCGATTGATATTCCGATTTAAACCTAACCAAATAGCTTTTCAGTTTGGCCTCTGTTTTCCAGTATGAGAGTGCCTGCTCTCGATTGAAAAATTCGGAATCAAACTCTTCAGCATTGTTTGATTGTTCTGTAGAGATGTTTACAGCCTCTTGTCTGAAGTCTGCGTTATCAGTACTTTGCTGGAGGACATCATTACGGTCTGGAGTCGAGTGATTTTTTAGTCGAAGCTCAAAATCCTCTATTGAAAGCTCATCGACCTTGGTTACAGTTGATACCCATTTATTGATGACTTCGATCGACCTATCAATATCAAAAGGTTTGGCGATAAAGTCGTTCATTCCGGACTCCAGTGCTGCCTGCTTATGCTGTTCAAAAGCGCCCGCAGTCAAAGCCACAATTGGAATATCCAGTTTTAACTCTTTGCGTATCGTCTCTGTTGCTTGATAACCATCCATGATGGGCATCTGCACATCCATTAAGATAAGATCGACCTCAGTCGCATGACTTTTCAGCCAATTTACCGCCTCTTGCCCATCATTTAGGGTAATAACACTCGCCCCTTCTGATTCAAACGAGAGAACTGCCACCTCACGGTTAAACTCATTATCATCTACCACCAACAGTCGGATGTCCTGCAATGAGTGGGCCGCATGATCTTTGTATTGAATTGCGTTCGGTTGAATTGTTTTTTGATAGGCATCGTACAGATCTGATGCTGTGATCGGTTTTTCGAGAATAAGATCCACGTATTGACTGTCAGATGAGCTTTTAACTTGTTTCATTCCGTAAGCAGTCACCATGACGATGATCGGCGTTTTATCGCTAGGCAAATGAGTTTTCAACTGCTTCGCAACCGTTAATCCATCCACATCAGGCATATCCCAATCTAACAGGATGATATCTTTAATTTCTGATCCCTTGATCACTTTATCAATGACCATAGCGCCACCATTGACCACTTCAGAGCGCCAACCAATCGAGTCGACAATGGATCGAATCGCTTCACGCGCCACCTCATGATCGTCTGCAATTAATACATCCAATGAGCTGCTCTGGTGTCTAACGGACGCATCACCCAAAGGCATGGTTAGCATAAATGAGAAAGTACTGCCCTTACCCTGCTGACTCTCAACTTTCAGTGTAGATCCCATCAAGTTAAGGAGTGATTGACTGATTGAGAGTCCTAAACCACTCCCCCCAAATTTTGAATGGGTACTTGATTCACCTTGTTCGAAGGCTTCAAATATCAGATTTAAATTCTCTTCAGCGATGCCAATACCACTGTCTTTGACCGAGAAAAGCAGCTCAACAGAATCGGCCGTTTTACTGAGCGTAATGATCTCTAATTTGACGTAGCCCGACTCAGTAAACTTAATCGCATTGCCGATAAGATTCACTAAGACCTGTTGAATGCGAACTTCATCACCCACTACCTGATTTTCCAGATGGGTGGCATTGTTGATCACCAACTCAACCTGCGGTTTATTCAGTGCAGCGCTGTGCATGATCGCCGACAAGTTGTTAACCAATTTTTCTAAATCAAAGGGACTGGGCGATATATCCAGCTTATGAACGCCCAGTTTTGAGTAGTCCAAAATGTCATTAATCACGGCAAGTAGGGATTTTCCTGCAGCCATTAAACGAGCACCAATGTGTTCAGCGTCTAACTCACTGCCTTTGCGCTGCAGCATCTGTGACATGGCAATGATTGAGTTCAGGGGGGTACGAATTTCGTGACTCATATTGGTTAAAAATTCACTTTTAACCGCGGCAAGCCTTTCCGCCTCTTGTGAACGACTGATCAGCTCTTCGTTCGTTGCAGCCAATTCCATTGTGCGCTGTTCTACCGCTTGCTCTAGCTCTTCTCGATAGACTTGAGCTTGGCTTTCCAGTTCATACTCTGTCGTCAAATCACGCAGGTTACCGACAAAATAGGGTTTCTCACCAATCCAGATCTGAGTCACGGCAATTTCGACTGGGAAGGTCTGACCCTCTTTCGTCAGTGCAAAACTTTTTCGCGAGCTTTCGACTACATGTTTAACGCCGGTTCTTTTATAGCTGTCTAAATAGCCATCGTGATGTGACCTCATTGGATCCGGCATCAGCATTTTGACGTTTTGATTGAGCACCTCTGAGTGTCTATAGCCAAAGAGTTTTTCGGCCGCCTGGTTAAACTCAACAATCAGACCTTTATCGGTGATCAAAATGGTCGGGATCAGTGAGTTACTGATGATCTTTTCACGTATCGCAGACTCTTTTTTTAAAGTATTTTCTGCAATCAACTCTTTAACGGCCGCACGGCTCCATAACAGGCTTAATAACGCCAAGGTTAGTCCAACGCCAATGGGAATGGGTTGAAGCAACTCCATTTGTACCAGCTTCGGAAGGTTGAGGGGCTCAAACTCGGAGATAAGATAAAGTGATCTGGGCGATTCAACGACAAGACTTCCGATAGAACGAGGGTATTGAAGCCTTAACACCGAGGCTTCCTCTATTTTATTGACCTGGTTATCGCTAGTGGCTTTGAGTGAGTACCAGATCGCCTGGTGAGTATCGGCAAAACTGCTTTGCCCGCCGAGTTGGCGACTCCAATTAAATTGACCTGTCTCATCAAAGATCCAGTAGCCCTCATCATCAACCAGCTCAATAGTCCCTGGGAGCGTTGCTGCAACATCCATCTCATGCAGAATGTTCTCTGCTAAATAGTTCAGTATTAGCACACCTATCAGATCGCCAGCATCGTTTATCAGTTTATGACTTAAACGAATCATCGGTTTATGGGGCTGTTCTATCTGACCATTCTCAACATTCAGGTCAAGCTGTGATGCATAACTCTCATTCGGACCTAGGCTTAACGCTTCGGAAAAATAGTAACGGTTTGATTTGTCTTGCAGAAATTCAGTGGGAGTGATGACAGCCTCGCCTGAAGAGTAGTTCACTCGAACGGTTTCATACCCAAGATGGGAAAGGATTCGAACCTGATCGTAACGTCGACTGACCGTTGACAGAAGGGCTAAGTAGTTCTCAACACCTTGCCTGGCCTCTTCGCTGGGGTTATTGGTGTACTCTATGATCTCTTTGGAGTTGATCAAGGTCTCTAAATCTTGTGATAGAAAATCAAGATCCTCTTGGATAACGACCCCAACGGATTCAAGCAGGTCATCAGTGACTTGACGCTCACTGTCATAACGCGCTGTCTCAGTCTCAATAATCGTGTAGCTGTATAGCCCTATTGGGACTAATAGCACGATTAATAGTCTTAAAAAGGCATTGATGAATAAATTGCTACCAAGAGAGAACTGCATTTATAACTTCCGCTAGAAAAGGGATTTATCCTCATTTAAGAGTAGTCCATTTCTGGCATAATGAAACCAATGTTTTGGTTTTTTTCTTTCTACTTTGTAGCCTTTTCGGTTTAGAGATAAGCTCATTAAGATGACCCATTCAATCACTACAGCCGAGTTAACCAACCCTCTCTATTACCTACAAAATGCACAGACACTGATCGACTGGGTCGTTAAGGTTTATCAGGATCTTCTGACAGATGAAGAGTTAGATCGGCTGTCTCAGTTTCAGTCATTGTGTGAGCCAGCGCAGGCCTTGTTAATAAGAATGGTGATGCGCAGCCAATCTAATTTTTTGATGCGCCACATCGATCACTACCAAGAGATCACGGAGCCAACTGAAGCATTAATTGATTCATTAGTCAGTGCCAAACTGATAGCACTCAACCAACCGCTATCCGTTCAAGAGTGTTTCAAACTGCTTAATCGGCAAGAGTTGTTAATGTTGCACAACCAACTGAGCTCAAAACCCTTAAGTAAAAGCAGTTCAAAACAGACCCTGTATGACTCACTGCAAATGAGTAACACTGCCCCCCTTCCCCTTCACCAGCATCTACCCGTGCTTGGTGATACTCTCCATCTTTTGTGTGACCCACTATTTCAGCGTCTCAAGTTGATGTTTTTTGGAAACCTACATCAAAGCTGGAGTGAATTTGTCGTTACGGAGCTAGGTTACTTCAACTATGAGCCCGTTGAACTTAGCCTAGAGAGTCGAGCGTTTCATCGCAGAGAGGACCTTGATCAATACATCGATTTAGAGCATCTGTTGACCGGCGATTGTCTCTTATCGATTGAAGAGAGAATCCTAGCCACACAAAGAATCGAACCGATAAGCACTTGGCTGGCAGGTCGCAAAGATCGCGTGCTCTATCTATTGGCGAGAGAGTTGGAGCGTGAGGATCAAACACAGGCTCTAAGGGTCTATCAGCAACTGAGCATTCAAGATGCTCACATACGCGAACTCCGCCTATTAGAGCGCTTAGGGAAACTGGAAGAGTGTCATGAGCGGACACTGCTATTACAACAGGACAACCCTACTCCGTTAACTCAACTTGCCTACCAGCGTCTGTTAAAACGTAGCAGTAAAAAATTGGGTGTTGAATACAGTGCATCACCACTCCTAGCCCCGCCTCAACAGAGGTTAACCCTGGATCAAATAGAGGGGGTATCCGTTGAACGACAGGTTGCAGAGCACTTAACGAACGAAAACTCGCACGGCGATTACGTCGAAAACCACTTAATCAATGGACTCTTTGGCCTGCTCTTCTGGGATGTGATCTATGCCCCGGTTCCCGGCGCTTTTTTTAACCCCTTCCAATCGCGCCCAGCCGACCTCTACCGAAGTCACTTCAAAGAGAGACGCACCCCTCTCATTGCCGAGGCGATGACTCAAATCGAAACGGGCCAGTATCGTGAAACCATTCGGCAACGATTCAGAGAGAAGCAGGGTATAACAAACAGCTTCATCCATTGGTCTGTACTGACAGAGGAACTTGTTGAGCGGGCATTAAATTTTATCCCTGCAGATCATTTAAAAAGGATTTTTGAACGACTTTTGATGGACATTAGAACGCATCGCAGTGGTTTCCCTGATCTGATTCAATTTAATAGTGACGACGAGAGTTATGAACTGATCGAAGTGAAGGGGCCTGGCGATCGCCTTCAGGACAACCAAAAACTCTGGCTGGATTTTTTTGTCCGTCATGATATCCCCTGCTCCGTCTACTGGATCGATTGGAGTCACCCCGAATGAGAGCCCTCTCGGTTCGCACCTTGTGTGAGTTTTGCGATCGATCTGGTGATATCGATCTAAGATATACGCCGGCTCCCACAGCGCTGGAGGGGATACAGGGGCATAAACGACTGCAAATGCGTCGTCCTAAGAGCTATATCCCAGAGTTCCCTGTGGCTGTGGATATCGAAGATTTCCACCTAAAAGGCAGAGCCGATGGTTGGGACCCTAGCCAGAATCGTGTTGAAGAGATAAAGACACACCGCGGGGATCTTGAACGCCAGTCAACGGGACAGCGACAGCTTCATCTGGCACAACTTCGCAGCTATGGTGCCATGCTATGCATGAGTGAATCATTGCAAGAGATTCACTTGAGATTGAGCTACCTGGAGATCGCTTCCGACGAAGTTACACACTTCGACTTTACTGTGGATGCTGCGGAGCTGATCGAAGAGCTCAAACAACGAGTGACTCACTATCAAACCTGGCAGAGCACTCTCGATCAACACCGAGCGGCTCGGCAAAGCCATATTGCGTCGCTCGCTTTCCCTTTTCCAAATTTCAGAAAGGGGCAACGGGAGCTGGCTGAAGCCGTCTACAAAGCGAACAACAGAGCCAAACAACTGCTTATAGAGGCGCCCACTGGATCAGGAAAAACCTTGGGCACCCTGTTTCCAGCGATTAAGGCGCTTCAGACCGAGTCGTTGGACAGCCTCTACTATCTGACAACCCGAAATACAGCCCGTAGAGTGGCACTGGATGCCTTTGAGTTAATTCAAAGCGACTCACCCATTCCACTCACGCTCATTGAGATGACCTCCAAAGAGGCGGGCTGCATCGAGCCAGACAAGCTCTGTCAAGGCGATAGCTGCCCACTGGCAAAAGGCTTTTTTGATCGCCTACCGGCTGCTCGTCATGAAGCGTTTACAAAACAACAACAGACCTTTGATCAGACAGCACTGCAAAGGCTTGCTAAGCAGCACTCCCTCTGCCCCTACTTTTTAGGGCAAGAATTGGCGCGCTGGGCCGATATTGTGGTGGCTGATATCAATCAATTTCTAGCACCTAGTGCTATTTTGTATGGCTACCTTGTTCAAGATGAGCGAAAGGTCTCAGCACTGGTGGATGAGTCTCACAATTTGATCAGCCGCTGTCGCGACTTCTACTCGCTGGAACTTCGCCAGAGTGATTATCGTTTTGACACTAACAATCAGGATTTACAACGCGCCTTGGATTCTGTGCAACGCGCCTGGCAACAGCTGTTTAGTGATCGAACAGGTGAACAAGAGTTTATTAACTACCTACCAGACAAACTAGAGAATGCACTGCAGAATCTCTGCTCAGTCATCGGTGAAGAGCTGGCCACCGATCCATCAAGCCTGGAACTGCAAAATTTACTCTTTGCCTCTTCGGCCTATTTAAAGTTGGCTGAACAATTTGGTGAACACTCCATTGCCCGAGTAGAGAAACGCCTTAGAGGTAGAGGCGAGTTGGCCATACTCAATATGGATCCATCACTATTCCTGGTTGAGCGCTGGCAATCTCTTCACAGCTTGACGCTCTTCTCTGCCACGCTAAAACCGTTTGACTACTACCAACAACTGCTTGGCCTAAATGAACCCGTATCAGGGTCGCTGCCCTCACCCTTTGAACCTGACCAGATCCGATTAACCCTTCGCAGAGATATCGATACTCGTTATCAATTTAGAGAGCGTTCGATACAACCTATCGCAGAGTTACTAATGGAGCTGTATCACCAAAATCCGGGCAACCACCTCTTCTTCGCCTCTAGCTTTAGTTATCTAAACGAAATTGAAAAGGCTATTGCTGAGATGGATCCAGACATTGATCTGCACCCGCAAAGCCAAGCTATGTCCAATGCCGAGCGACAGGACTTTTTAGATGCTTTCACGCCGAACAGTCGAAAGCTAGGTTTGGCAGTACTGGGTGGTCTTTTTTCGGAAGGGGTCGATCTTCCAGGAGATCGACTGATTGGCGTAACGGTTGCCACCTTGGGCCTACCACCCTTTAATGAGTTCCATGATCTGATGCGAAACAGTTTTGATGAACGATTCGGCAAGGGGTATGAGTACACCTACCTTTACCCAGGTTTGCAAAAGGTAATTCAAGCCTGTGGGCGTTTGATACGCACGGCTGAGGATCGAGGAACGCTGACGCTGATTGATCCTCGGTTTGCATCGCCTGAGATACAGGCAATGCTACCGAGCTGGTGGCCATCGCCTCATCTACGATAAGGCTCCAACATCAACTCAGCGAACAAACCGTTGGAGCGGTCTTAAAAAGGCCGCGATGCACTGGTTAGGGTGACTGGCCTTCAGCCTGTCATCCGCCGCTTCAATTAACTATCCAACATCCCCTGATGCACGATGAAGTCGATGATATCTTGCAGCCCTTTACCCTCTTTTAGATTGGTAAAGACCCAAGGTTTCTCGGGGCGCATTCGATTGGTATCCGACTCCATCACCGAGAGATCTGCACCGACGTAAGGGGCCAAATCGATCTTGTTGATCACCAACAGATCCGATTTAGTGATACCCGGTCCACCTTTACGAGGGATCTTTTCGCCCTCTGCCACATCGATGACGTAGATCGTAAGATCCGCCAACTCTGGGCTGAAGGTCGCACTGAGGTTATCACCGCCAGACTCAACAAAGACAAGGTCCAGTGTTTTATGTCGTTGCGCCAGCTCTTCAACTGCCGCTAGATTCATTGAGGCATCTTCACGAATGGCAGTATGCGGGCAACCACCCGTTTCTACACCAATGATGCGATCAGGCTCTAACGCTTCAGCGCGAGTCAAAATCTTTGCATCCTCTTGGGTGTAGATATCGTTGGTCACAACGGCAAGGTTGTAGTGATCTCGCATCGCTTTACACAACGCCTCGAGTAGTGCTGTTTTACCGGAACCTACTGGACCACCTACGCCAATTCGAAGTGGGGATTTATAGTCACTCATGACTGCTCCTAAGATCTAAATAATCGTGTGTATTGTGTTTCGTGTCGACTGCTTGCAATCGCTAATGCTGGCGTCACGCTACTGGGGTTTAATACCCTTTTCGATTGTTCAACTGACTGCTCTAATGAAGAGGCCATTCGTTGTAGCGTCTGCTGGCCTTGCGTCTGACCGAGTGGAATCAGCTTAACGCCAGCCATAACGGCATTCTCTAGCCAGCTCCACAGATAACCGGCAAACAGTTTATCCCGAGGGATTTGCCATTGATGCGCGGCAATCGCGATCCCTGCTAACTGCGTTCGCTGACAGGCCTCCAACAAGAGACCTTCTAGGTTTACATCCAACTGGGGAAGCAGGCGCGCTAACGCGGCCCCACGCTGCTTCTCTTCAAGACGAAGCTCTTTGGTTTCGCGCCAAGCGATCAACTCTTTTGTCAGTTGGTTAAATGCCTGTGCATCGGCTTCATCTAATGCGTTAAGCATACGATCCAGCATCGGTAGCTCAAGTGTCGTTAGGGAGTGATTTAACTGTCCTGTTAACCAGGCTTCAAATCGCTCTTGAGAGTCTACCCAGCCCGCTTCAACCGCCAACTCCAACCCTTGCGAGTAGGTGAATGCACCGACCGGCAGTGACGGACTGATCAGCTGAAAAAGACGAAGATCACTTAGCACGTTGCGCCTGTGCTTTGGTTTTAATACGGGTCGCTAGGGCCAGTGTTGCTGCGATGGAGCCAACAACGGCCAAAGAGAGTGCTGCATGCTCAACTGAGGAGAAGGCATGCCCCAAAGCTGAAGCCAAATTAGAGTGATCACCCGTATGAGCAAAGGCAGCAGTTGGGGCGATCATAAGAAGCGACAATAATTTAATGTTCATTGTATTAGGTTCCTGTTAAATACTTAATCTATAAAGAATTAATGTGAATGTTGATGATCATCTGAATGACTGTGTGAATGACTGTGCGAGTGTCCATGACTAGAACCACCATAAGCGCCAGCCTCAGGTTCAAACGGCAGTGACTCACAGGTCACTGCACCACCCAATCCAACCACCATGTCGTCCAACACATGGTCATGTTGGTAGCTGACATACTCATCATTGATCTCAAGCGGCACGTGCCGGTTACCCAGGTGATAACAGATACGTGATCTTAGAAGTGGGTCACTGGTTCTAACCACTGACAGAGGTTCAGCCGCGGCCTGCACTGTCACAACCACCCCGTCATCATTCGTTAACTGTTCGCCCCCACGAAGTATCTCCCCGCGTGGTAGATCCAAACCGGCCTCTGTACCATTAGAGAGCGTTACTCTCAGACGGCTGCGTATGCGCTGATCAATGGTCAACTCAAGGGTCAGATCGGTTTCAGCTGAATGGGACTCCAACTTTTTATTCAGTTTAATCATCTCGTTACTGTCTTACTTAAAATAGGAAATAGCGCTGCGCCATCGGCAATATTTCAGCCGGCTCACAGGTCAACGTCATGCCATCTGCAGTGACCTCATAGGTTTGAGGATCCACCTGAATATCGGGCTGCCAATCGTTATGAACCATCTGATCTTTGGTGGCGGTTCTACACCCTTTCACCACGCCGATCATAGACTGCAGACCAAGCTCTTCAGCCACTCCAGCAGCAACAGCTGCTTGAGATAGGAAGGTCATTGACGTGCTTTGAACCGCTTTACCAATGCTGGCAAACATTGGACGATAGTGAACAGGCTGAGGCGTTGGAATGGATGCATTAGGATCGCCCATAGGGGCCGTCGCGATCATACCCGCCTTCAACACCAGACTCGGTTTAGTGCCAAAGAAGGCTGGTTTCCACAACACCAGATCGGCCAGTTTACCGACCTCAATTGACCCCACTTCGTGTGAAATCCCGTGGGCGATGGCCGGGTTAATAGTGTATTTAGCAATGTAGCGTTTCAAACGATGGTTATCGTTGCGCTCAGAGTCCGCCTCTAAAGGGCCTCTCTGTACTTTCATCTTATGCGCAGTCTGCCAGGTACGAATGACAACTTCCCCAACTCGACCCATCGCTTGTGAATCTGATGAGATCATCGAAAAAGCGCCAAGATCGTGAAGGATATCCTCTGCGGCGATGGTTTCACGACGAATACGTGACTCTGCAAAGGCGACATCCTCAGCAATACTTGGATCTAGATGGTGACAAACCATTAGCATGTCGAGGTGCTCATCCACCGTATTAATGGTGTATGGACGTGTTGGATTGGTCGACGAAGGCAGCACATTTTTAAGCCCTGCAGCCTTGATGATATCTGGTGCGTGACCACCACCCGCTCCCTCTGTGTGGTAGGTGTGAATGACTCGGTCACCGATCGCATCCAGTGTCGCTTCGACAAAGCCTGATTCATTTAATGTGTCAGTATGAATCGCAACCTGAACATCGTATTTCTCTGCAACGCTCAGGCAGTTATCGATTGAAGCGGGCGTAGTGCCCCAATCTTCATGCAATTTAAGCCCGATAGCACCCGCTTCAACCTGCTCGATTAACGGCTCGGGAAGACTGGCGTTACCCTTACCTAAGAACCCGAAGTTCATTGGTAAAGAGTCTACTGCTTCCAGCATTCGAGCAATGTTCCATGCACCCGGTGTACAGGTGGTTGCATTAGTACCGGTGGCTGGACCTGTACCCCCACCGATCATCGTGGTGACACCTGAGCAGAGCGCTTCATCGACCTGCTGCGGACAGATAAAGTGAATGTGAGCATCAATCCCGCCAGCCGTTAGAATACTGCCTTCACCGGCAATCACTTCTGTGCTGGGACCAACGACAATATCAACATTAGGTTGGATATCAGGATTACCGGCTTTACCAATCGCAAAGATACGACCATCGCGAACAGCAACATCGGCTTTTACTATCCCCCAGTGATCAAGAATCAATGCATTGGTAATGACCAGATCCGGTGTATCAACACGGCAGGCTTGGCTCTGGCCCATACCATCACGGATAACCTTGCCGCCACCAAACTTAACCTCCTCACCGTAGGTCGTGTAATCCTTCTCGACCTCTAACCAGAGCTCGGTATCCGCTAAGCGAACACGGTCGCCTGTGGTTGGACCAAACATTTCTGCATACGCGGTGCGATCAATAACAGACATTCTGATCTCCTAATCCAATTGGCCACTGACTTTGGCTTGAAATCCATAAACAACGCGGTCACCAGTCAGTGCCACCAACTCGACCTCGCGCGATTGACCTGGTTCAAAACGGACCGCTGTTCCCGCGGCGATGTTTAGTCTAAAACCCCGTGCTTTTTCACGGTCAAAAATGAGGGCTTCATTGACCTCATAGAAGTGGTAGTGAGAGCCAATCTGAACCGGACGATCACCGGTGTTCGCGACGCTGACTTTGATGGTCTCTCGACCCTCATTAAGATTGATACTGCCCGCATCAACTTTGTATTCACCTGGAATCATTAAGCCACCTCTTAAACAATCGGTTCATGGACGGTGACCAATTTGGTTCCGTCAGGGAAGGTCGCTTCAACCTGAACGTCATGGATCATCTCAGGCACCCCCTCCATAACCTCTTCACGAGTCAGCAAGGTGCGGCCATAGTCCATCAATTCAGCAACCGTGCGACCATCGCGTGCCCCTTCCATCACTGCTGCACTGATGAGCGCAACCGCTTCGGGATAGTTCAATTTCAAACCACGATCTTTACGACGTTCAGCGAGCAGCGCTGCGGTGAATATCAGTAGTTTGTCTTTCTCTCTGGGTGTCAGTTCCATGATAGTTCCCTTAAGCGGTGTTCATGAGAGTTAATAAACTAGACTTAGCAAAATAGAGACCAGTTTTTATAAAAAGCCTAAAAATCGAATAAAATCGAACAAATAGCAGACATCATCTTGAAAAATTCAAAAAATCGACAACAAACAGAATAACCCAGCTGAATTTTTGGCAAAAAAAACGCACTCTTTGAGTGCGTTTTAGAATTAACTTGGCTCAGGTTGCCCAAATACGAGGCACTTCAGCCACTTTTCCAAGAGATAGAGGCCGAATGAGACGCCAAACGCTAGAAAAGAGGGAAATAACCTCTTGGCTCTGCTCTGAAATGGTGCGAACGACCAGTAGACCATCCATCAAGGTCGCGCCTGAAAGCGGATCATCTGACAGCAGCTGTTGAACCTGCTCTAGCAGATCCTGATCATCAACGGTCGCGACCATCGACGCATAACCTGACACCCCTTTTAAACCGATCGAACTGTCGATAAGGGAAGTCCCATCGGTTGCAAATCGATCGAACAGCACAGGTTCGCCGTCACGATAGATTCGCATCTCTGAACTTAACTGCCCGGTTTCAAAACGCTCTTCATTAGAGGGACGACCAAAGCAGTTGATCTCCCAGCCGATAAAATGAGCGCCCGTCTCTAAATGCACTTCGGTGACAATATGGGAAAGGGTGCCTGGGAAGAATATATTCTCCAGTGGCATCCACTCTAAAGAGCCGCCATGAGCGACCGTTAAGCGCTGAGAGACCTCTGCAACTGGACCGATAGAGCGATAAAACTTAGTCGCCCCTGGTGTTGTCAGTAGAACCTTAGCATCCTTGGAGACCTGCAAATCGATATTCAGGTCATCACCGGCCACCACACCTCCGGGGGGATGTAGCAGGTAGGTGTGGCATACCTCGCCTTCAGGATAAAAGGCGCGCTGTACCGCCAATGGTCCCTCCCGTTTGGAGTCCACCAAGCGCGTCTTATCACCGCGCAGTTGATAACCAAGCGTCAGTTCAGCATGCCACCCTTGGCGGCCAGTCAGTGCGTTCACAATATCCCTTAAACCGTTAGATACTTTGAAACCAATGTATCATCAAGTTGATCCATTGAGCCAGCAGCAACATTGCGCCCACGATCTAGCAGTGTGAAGACATCTCCGACTTTGCGAGCAAAAGGGAGCTTCTGCTCAACGAGCAGAACGGTCAGCCCAAGCTCTTGGTTCAATTGTCGAATAATATCCCCGATCTGCTGGACAATATTGGGCTGAATACCCTCAGTAGGCTCATCCAGGATCAACAATTTAGGATTGACCACGAGTGCTCGAGCAATGGCTAACTGTTGCTGTTGTCCACCACTCAAATCCCCACCACGACGAGCCAACATCTCTTTTAAAACGGGGAATAGATCAAAAATATAGTCCGGTATTTTGCGTGCGCCGCGTGGCAATACAGACAATCCGATCTGAAGATTCTCTTCAACGGTCATCAACGGAAAAATTTGACGACCCTGTGGTACATAACCAATACCAATGTTGGGGCGCTTTTCAACGCTAAGCTTGGAGATATCCTCGCCCATGAAACGAATCTCACCCTGTTTGATCTTGTTGTGCCCCATTACACAGTCCAACAGAGTCGTTTTGCCAACACCATTGCGCCCCATTAAGACACTGCACTCACCCTCTTGAACAGCAAGATCAAGATCCCAAAGGGTGTGGCTTTCACCGTAAAACTGATTCACTTTGTTAAGTTCAAGCATCCCACTACTCTCCAAGGTAGACCTGCTTCACGCGGTCATCATTCTGAACTTGATCCATGGTACCTTCGGCTAACACCGAACCCTGATGCAGTACGCTCACGGTGCGACCACCCTCGGCTAGGTTTCGAACGAACTCCATATCGTGTTCAACCACCACCACTGAGTGTTTACCGGCCAACGAGATCAGCAGCTCTGCGGTCTTGTCCATCTCTTGGTGAGTCATACCGGCGACGGGCTCGTCCACCAGAAGAAGTCGTGGCCGCTGCATTAACAGCATGCCGATCTCTAACCACTGCTTCTGTCCGTGGGACAGAGCGCCTGCCAGTTTAAAACTCTGTTCCGCCAAACCGATAAGCTGCTGCACATCGGCTATTCGGTCAGACTGTTCTGAGCTTAGCTTGGCAGTGTAAAGCGAGATGAAATCTCGATTTTGTGCCATCGCCAACTCCAGGTTGGCAAACACCGATAGGTTCTCAAACACCGTCGGTTTCTGGAACTTGCGCCCTATTCCTGCCTCAGCAATGGCCGGTTCATCCATGTTGAGCAGGTCAATCGTTTGACCAAAATAGGCGGTACCTGTATCGGGTTTTGTTTTACCGGTAATAATATCCATCATCGTCGTTTTGCCAGCACCATTTGGCCCGATGATGCAGCGTAACTCCCCATCTCGTATGTAGAGATTGAGATCATTAATCGCCTTAAAGCCATCAAAGCTAACCGATAACCCTTCCAGATAGAGAAGAATCTGTTTATCGACATTGAGTCGCTCACTCTGTGCGGCATTCACAATATCGAACACCTGATCACGACGCATAAACTCTTGCAGTGAGAATCCAGACATTAGACGCTCTCCTTTTTACGAATCAGTCCCACCACCCCTTTGGGTAAAAAGAGCGTGACTAGTACAAACAGACCACCCAGAGCGAACAGCCAAACATCGGGTAGCTCGACGGTAAAGTAAGATTTTGCATAGTTAATCAATAGCGCACCGATCACCGCGCCATAGAGCGAGGCACGACCACCCACCGCAACCCAGACCACGACCTCAATGGAGTTCAGAGGCGAAAATTCATTCGGGTTGATGATGCCCACTTGAGGCACGTAGAGTGCACCAGCGACGCCGGCAATCATGGCCGAGATCGTAAATACCCAGAGTTTTATGTTCTCCACTCGGTAACCCATAAAGCGAGCACGCGATTCAGAATCTCGCACTGCGACACAGGCTCTGCCCGCGCGGCTTTCAGTTAACGCACGACTGATCAAGTATCCGACCATTAAAGCCACAGCACTGGCAATAAAGAGCCCGATCTTGGTTGCATCATCAGACAGACTGAATCCGATAATGTCTTTAAAGTCGGTCAGGCCGTTGTTACCACCAAACCCCATCTCGTTACGATAAAACGCCAACATTAATGCGTAGGTTAACGCTTGAGTGATGATCGACAGGTAGACCCCTGAAACGCGTGAACGAAAAGCCAGAGCGCCAAAGACATAAGCCAGCAACCCTGGTACCAATAGGACCATTAAGGCTGCGAACCAGAACTGATCAAAACCGCTCCAGAACCAGGGAAGCTCCTGCCAGTTTAGGAAGACCATAAAGTCCGGCAGATCGGGATTCCCATAGACACCTCGATCACCAATTTGACGCATTAGGTACATACCCATTGCGTAGCCGCCCAGCGCAAAGAATGCCGCATGCCCTAGAGTAAGGATGCCCAAATAGCCCCAAACCAGATCGACAGCCACCGCTAGAAGCGCCAGCGTCAGGTATTTACCCAGTAAAGAAATGGTATAGGTCGGCACATGAAGAGCCGAATCCGCTGGCAGACTGTTCAGCACCGGAACCGCAACAATCAGAGCGATCAAGAGGCCAATAAGCCAACGTCCACCCTTATCATTTTTAAGAATCTGTAATAGAAACATCGAATTAACCCTCCGCTGCTCGACCGCGTTGTGGGAACAAGCCACGTGGACGTTTTTGGATAAAGAGGATGATGAACACAAGCACTAGAATTTTCGCTAACACTGCACCCGCCCAAGGCTCCATGACCTTGTTTGCCAGTCCTAAGCTCAAGCCTGCCACTAGCGTTCCCCAGAGGTTCCCTACACCACCAAAGACCACCACCATAAAGGAGTCGATGATGTAGGCCTGGCCTAAATTGGGCCCCACATTGGTCAGCTGTGAAAGCGCTACACCGGCCACACCGGCAACACCCGACCCCAAACCAAAGGTCATCGCATCAACCCACTCAGAGCGAACGCCCATAGCACGAGCCATCGCACGATTCTGTGATACCGCTCGCACCTGAAGACCCAAGCGGGTTCGCTTCATGACTAGCGACAGAGCAACAAAGACAAACAGACAGAAGAAGATGATGTAAAGACGACTCTCAGTCAGCGAGAGAAGTGGATTGATCTCAATAGAACCGGCCATCCATGAGGGTGTTTCAACACTACGGTTCAGTGGTGAGAAGATCGAGCGCACAGCTTGTTGTAATACCAGTGAGATACCGAAGGTCGCCAACAGCGTTTCCAGCGGTCGACCGTATAAGAAGCGAATCACACCTCGTTCAATCGCAATACCTACCAGACCAGAGACAACAAACGCTGCTGGAATGGCGACAAATAGGGAGTACTCAATCGAGTTAGGCATCAATAGTTGCACGACATAGGTCGTGTAGGCGCCGATCATGATCAGCTCACCATGGGCCATATTAATAACCCCCATCACACCAAAGGTGATGGCCAAGCCAATTCCAGCAAGTACCAATACCGACCCCAAACTGAGTCCAAAGTAGACAGTCTCAACACCCGAGTAGAAAGAGGCCTGATCTTGGTGAGTCTGTATAGCCTTATTAGCAGCCGCAACAAGCACCTCATCACTGGAGCGCTCAACAAACTGTGTCAGTGCCGCCAGAGCCGCGGGCTCAAGGGTATCCGCAAGTGTTGTAATGGCTTTCGCTGCTCGTGTTGTGTTATCACCGTTTAGGTCAGCCACAGCTAGCACGATATTAAAGGCCTCTAGAACAGAGGGATCGGATTCAGACTTGATGAGCTCACGCAATTGACCCACCACCTCTGGAGTTGCGGTTCCAATCAAATCCAGGGCAGCACTGCGTCGATCCGCTGGACTCTCTGCAAGCAGAGCCGCGGTTGAAAGCAGCGCACCAAATTCAGAGCGCAAAGTGTTATTGATACTGACACGTTTAAAGTGACGCTTATTGTCGATCACAACCAAACTGCCATCACGCAGCCTGATTGCCTCAGCCCCCTTTTCAGCCTTCTCAACTCGATAGAGCTGCTTCTCTTTTTTGTGGTAGTAGAGTTGGCTGTCGAGCATCAGTTGAACTAAGGATAGGGCCTCGCCTGAATCGGTAGCCATCCAGTCGCTAATAATGCGTGATTTTTCAGTAAACTTAGCTTTTGTCAGCTTCTCTTCGTACTGATTAAACTCAGCCTCGCCTGCTAGAACTGGCAGAGCAAGCAGCGAGATGATCAGCATCAGAGAGCTTAGAAGCGATTTTCTAACAGATCGCATCATAATGAGATTCCTTACAGGTGGAAAAAAGGCGGCAGTATCTGCCGCCTGGTCTTTTCTTGTTAAGAAAGATTAGAAGTTCTGACCAGAACAGGTTGCGGTTTTCACGTTGTAGTTCCCGCAAGAGAGTGGCTGGCGCCAGTCTGAGATAAGGTCTTTAGAACCCTCTAGGAAATCAGACCATGCATCACCAACCACCAAACCTGAAGTTGAAGAGACCACTTCAAATTGACCATCATCTTGGATCTCACCGATCAGAACCGGTTTAGAGATGTGGTGGTTTGGCATCATAGTGGATAGGCCACCTGTAAGGTTTGGTACAGAGACACCGATGAGAGCATCTTGGACAGCCGATGGATCCGTTGTACCAGCTTTTTCAACCGCTTTAGCCCACATGTTGAAGCCGATGTAGTGCGCTTCCATTGGGTCATTGGTTACACGATCTTCGTTACCAATGAATGAGTGCCAGTTCTCGATAAATTCATCGTTCACTTCACTATCAACGCTCATGAAGTAGTTCCAAGCAGCTAGGTGACCTACAAGCGGTCCAGTATCCATACCAGATAGCTCCTCTTCACCGACAGAGAAAGCAACCACTGGAATATCTTCAGAGCTGATGCCCTGTGAACCTAGCTCTTTGTAGAAAGGTACGTTGGCATCGCCGTTAATGGTAGAGACAACCGCAGTCTTCTTACCCGCTGAACCGAACTTTTTAATGTCCGATACAATCGACTGCCAATCAGAGTGACCGAATGGCGTGTAGTTCACCATGATGTCCTCTTCAGCAACACCCGCCGCTTTTAGGTAAGCATCCAAGATTTTGTTAGTTGTACGTGGGTAGACATAGTCAGTACCGGCTAGCACCCAACGCTCAACACCCAACTCGTTCATTAGGTAATCAACCGCTGGAATCGCCTGCTGGTTTGGCGCAGCACCTGTGTAGAAGACGTTTTTAGACGACTCTTCACCTTCATACTGAACTGGGTAGAACATGAGGCTGTCTAGCTCTTCAATAACCGGAAGAACCGATTTACGCGACACTGATGTCCAACAACCGAAGATCGCGTCCACCTTCTCTTTCTCAACTAGCTCACGTGCTTTCTCAGCAAACAGTGGCCAGTTAGACGCTGGGTCGACAACCACAGGCTCAAGTTGTTTACCTAGCAAACCGCCCTTCTTGTTCTGCTCTTCGATCAGCATCAGCATGGTGTCTTTCAGTGTTGTCTCACTGATCGCCATTGTGCCCGACAGTGAGTGAAGCACGCCCACTTTGATCGTATCAGCCGCCATTGCAAGATTCGTTGCAGAAACAGCTAAGGCTAGCGCAGCAGATTTAAACATAGTTGATTTAGACATCAGGGTCTTCTCCTTTGATTAGTAACCTAGATGTTTTTCTTATTGCAGAGTGCGTGCCAGTTTTTGAAATAGTCCGTAAATTAATTTTATTTATGTTTAAAAACAATAATATAAACAATTAATATTATTCTATTTGACGCATATGAAGAGATTTTACAGCGCACCATTAAGTGACATTTATGACAGAATTGCGCACCAAAAGATCGCAAAAGTAAATTTTTTAAGGGTATTTTGGTGCACTTGTTTAGGGTTGTGAGATTAGCCATATAGCGGCTGACAGGCGAGAACTCAACTACGGAGCTGCCGTGACTGGCTTCAGCCTGTCATCCGCAGTCAGAAACGATCGCCTCATCTACGATAAGGCTCCAACATCAACTCGGCACGCGAACCGTTGGAGCGGTCTTAAAAAGGCCGCGATTTTTAGCGATATAAATCGCCTCATCTTCGATAAGGCTCCAACATCAATTCAGCGTGCGAACCGTTGGAGCGGTCTTGAAAAGGCCGCGATTTTTACCGATATAAATCGCCTCATCTTCGATGAGGCTCCAACATCAATTCAGCGTGCGAACCGTTGGAGCGGTCTTGAAAAGGCCGCGATGCGTGCTGATAAAAATCGCCTCATCTGTGATAAGGCTCCAACTGAAAAGGCCCCATAAGGGGCCTTTGATCGATTAGAAAGGTAAGTTAAAAACTTACTCCTCTTCCTTCTTAGGATGAGGCATAAACAGGTTGAGTACGATGGCGCAGACTGCTGCTGGTAGTAGACCTGTTGTTAAAAGCGCCTTAACTGTACCGTCTAGGTGCTGAAGCGCTTCTGGAACCTGCATTAGACCCAGGCCAAGTGATAGTGATACTGCAAAGATCACCATGTTACGGCTGTTCCAATCCACATCAGCCAGCATCTTCATACCTGAAGAGGCAACCATGCCGAACATCACGATAACACCACCACCCAATACTTCGATTGGCACAGTAGAGATGAGAGCACCCACTTTAGGGATCAGACCACAAACGATCAGGAAGATCGCACCAATGGTTGCCACGTGACGACTCATCATACGCGTCATTGCGATCAGACCAACGTTTTGCGAGAAAGATGTATTTGGCAGTGCACCAGCTAGAGCAGATAGCGCTGTACCTAGACCGTCTGCATAAGTTGCGCCTTTGATCTCAGTATCAGTTGCTTCACGATCCGCACCACCTTTGGTGATACCCGATACGTCACCCACTGTCTCAATCGCAGAGATGAATGACATAAGTGCAATACCTATGATGGCACCTGCGCCGAACTCGATTCCGAATGGGAAGAGCTGTGGCAGCGCAAAGCTTGCAGCACGGCCGACGTTACCGAAGTTAACCATACCCATAAAGTAGGCCAGAACGTAACCTGCAATCAGACCGATCAATATAGCCGCTGAGCTGATCATGCCTTTACCGTAGAATTTCAGACCTAGGGTCACCACAATAACGGTACCAGCAACAGTCCAGTTCTCTAACGAACCAAACTCAGGCTTACCAATCGCCGGAACGCCACCTGCCGCGTACTGAATACCCACTTTAAGAAGTGACAAACCGATCATCAGCACGATCAGACCAGTTACCAATGGAGGCAAAGCAAAACGAAGGCGACCAATAAATGGCGCTAGCGCTGCTTGGAATAGACCACCGACTAGGACACCACCGGTCACCATAGCCATCGCTTCTACACCCTTACCCGCTACCAATGGGATAAGAATAGGAATGAATGCGAAACTGGTACCTTGCACAATCGGAAGACGTGCACCCACAGGGCCTGCACCAATTGTCTGAAGCAGTGTTGTAACACCCGCAAGGAGCATACACATCTGCATCATGTAGATCATGTTAGGGAAGTCAGGTGAATTTGAACCAAAGCCAAATCCCGCTGCACCCGCAACGATGATCGCTGGGGTTACGTTTGCGATAAACATCGCCAGTACGTGTTGAATGCCTAGCGGAATTGCTAGATGCATCGGTGGGGTGTAATTCGGGTCGCGCATCTGCGCTGCCGAAATCTTTTCATTGCTCATTATTGCCTCCAAACAACTGCTCAATGCAGCCTTCTTATTTTTGTTAGTACATCAAATGCCAACTTCACTAACCCATTGATATAAATGAATAAATCATTAACCAATAGGTCAGAAACTTAAGCTGTTGCACCTTTTATGTGCATCCAATTTAACTTGACGCACCGTTATGCGCCAGCTTTTTCAGCTCGGCGCCCAAACACCTTAGCCAAATTTCGGTTACCCGGTGACTCATCCAGAGCCAAACGCTCTTCAATATGATCTAGATGCTCACCCATTAAACGCTTCGCCTCCTCGGCATCACCTAGCTTCAGCGCATCCAGTAGACGACTGTGCTCATCAATGGCACAACGACTCCCCTCTTTGGCCTGATAGAGGGCGATGATTAATGAGGTTTGCGGTACCAGGGAGTGAAGAAACCCCTCCAGGGGTTTATTGCCAGAGAGGCGTGCTAACTCTAAATGGAATTCACCCGACAAACGAATGGCCGTGCCCTTGTCGGCTGCCGCACTGCTTTTATGCTCCTGCTCGATCAGATCATAGAGTTTCTTAAACTCGCCTTTGATCGAAGAGGCACGTTCTGCCACCCTCTCAACAATGGCTAACTCCATAAGACGACGAGCATCAAGAATCTGACGAGCATCCGAGACATCGGGTTCAGCAACAAAGGCACCGCGGTTGGGTTCAAAAACCGCAACACGCTCGTGCGCTAATCGACTGAGCGTGCGTCGTATAATGGTTCTAGATACACCAAAGATTTCACCCAAGGACTCCTCTTTCAGGCGAGTACCTGGCCAGAGCCGTTGCTCTAAAATAGCGTCAAAAATCTCCTCGTAGATATGCTGATCTTGAGTCTTAGATTTTTGACGTGTGGATTTAGGCTCAACCACTGTGAAAACTCTTACTTAGCTACCGCGGTAAGTTGAGTAACTGTAGGGCGAAATCAGAAGTGGTACATGGTAGTGCGCTTCTTCGTCAGCAATACCGAAACGGATAACAACCTGATCCAAAAAAGCAGGCTCAGCGAGCTCAGTGCCGCGACGTCTAAAGTAATCACCCGCCATGAAGTGCAACTCATAGACCCCTTTGACACACTCCCCCTTAGGAAGAATTGGAGAATCAACACGACCGTCGTCATTCGTCACTGCAGAAACCACTTCGATTAATTGCCCCTCTTCAACCTTAAAAAGGGTTAGCTCAATCCCTTCACCAGGACAACCGTTGGCAGTGTCTAAAACATGAGTTGTTAGATAACCGTTCATATGAAATCCTCAATATTGATTAATTATGTATACCGATTTGTATACATAAAATCTAACAAATAGAGCAATATTCGACTAAAGTCTATCGGATAATTGGCATTATCTGCATGATTAGAGCCTGTTTAATGCTTTTACGCTATTTACCTGACTGACAAATTGTATACAATCTGCTCATCAATATTGGAGTTTTAGGTATGAACAACTACCCTCGCGATCTGGTCGGTTACGGAAAGAATCCACCACACGCAGCTTGGCCGAATGAATCGCGCATTGCTCTCTCATTTGTACTCAACTACGAAGAGGGAGGCGAGCGCTGCATTCTTCATGGCGACTCAGAGTCTGAAGCCTTTCTTTCGGAAATGCCTTCCGCTGTCCCCTTCCCAGGTCAACGCCATATGAGTATGGAGTCGATCTATGAGTACGGAAGTCGCGCCGGTGTATGGCGCTTATTAGATACCTTCCAAAAACGGGATATCCCTCTGACCATTTTTGGTGTTGCGACTGCATTGGAACGCCACCCTGATGTCACCAAAGCGTTCGTTGATGCTGGATATGAGATCTGTTCACACGCTCTAAAATGGATTACCTACCAAGAGATGCCGATGGAGCAAGAGCGTCAAGAGATGCAGGAAGCCATTGAGATCATCGAGCGAGTAACCGGACAACGCCCACTGGGTTGGTACACCGGTCGAGATAGCCCCAACACTCGTCAGTTAGTCATGGAGGAAGGTGGATTCCTTTACGACTCCGACTCCTACGCTGATGACCTGCCCTACTGGGTCGATGGACCGAAAGGGAAACATCTCGTTGTCCCCTACACACTGGATACCAACGATATGCGTTTTGCGCAGGTGCAAGGCTTTAATACCGGAGAACACTTTTTCCAATACTTAAAAGACGCCTTTGATGTCCTCTACGCAGAGGGTGAGACATCCCCTAAAATGCTATCGATCGGCATGCACTGTCGTCTACTGGGTCGCCCTGGACGCATTGCTGCACTGCAACGTTTCTTGGATTACGTACAAAGTCATGACAAGGTCTGGTACGCACGTCGCATCGATATTGCCCGCCACTGGCATCAACACCACAAACCTGAGGCTTAATGATGAGTGTCACCTTTGCATTTGGCTCACCTAGCGAGCTAACAAAACAGGAATTCGTCACCAAATTTGGTGGCATCTATGAGCACTCCGCTTGGATTGCTGAACAAGCATTTGATCAAGGGATCACAGCAGAGCACGATCTCATTGATGCGCTTCACCACTTAATGGCCGACTGTTTCTTAAGTGCTAGCCATGAGGAGCAGCTCGGTGTCATTGTTGCCCACCCTGACTTAGCCGGCAAAGCGGCACGAGCAGGCAAACTAACGGCTGAATCGACGTCAGAACAGGCCAGCGCGGGTATCGATACGCTGACCGACGAGGAGTTTGCTCGATTTACCGAGCTCAATGATGCCTACAAAGCCAAATTCCAATTTCCATTTATCATGGCCGTTAAAGGGAGCAACAAACACGCAATCCTCTCTGGCTTTGAGGAGCGTATCAATAACACGCCAGAGCAAGAGTTTGCTCGAGCTTTAGCTGAAATTAATAAAATTGCCGCATTCCGTCTGGCTGATTTGTGAGGTTGTATAGATGAACGAACAGAAACTGAAACGCCTAGTTAACCTTGCAGATGCTCGCTTAGGAGCCAAAGCGACCTTTGTTACTGACGACTGGTTTGCTGAAGTGAATCGCATGCTAAATCCTGAACCCCCTGTCTGGAAAGAGGGTGTTTACGATGATGCTGGTAAGTGGATGGATGGCTGGGAATCACGCCGCAAGCGTTTTGAAGGCTATGACTACGCCGTTATTCGTCTTGGTGCACCGGGCATGATTCAAGCCCTAGAGATCAACACAAACTTCTTTACCGGAAACTTTCCTCCGTCAGCTTCTGTCGATGTCTGTTACTCGCCAGATCAGGATCCAGATGATAAAACTAAGTGGTACACACTGCTTCCATCGGTCGATCTTCAGGGCGATAGCGAACACCTATTTGAAGTGAACAACGATCAGCCTTGGTCTCACGTTCGCCTAAACATCTACCCAGACGGTGGCATTGCGCGTTTCCGAGTCTATGGACGTCCGTTTATCGACTGGGATTCGGTCGACAACTCACAAAGCATCGATCTAGTCTCGGCACTGAATGGCGGTTGTGCCCTATCCTGTAGTGATGAGCATTTCGGGAAAATGGGCAACCTAACCAATCCTGGCCGTGGCGTTAATATGGGTGATGGCTGGGAGACAGCACGCCGCCGCTCACCAGGCTATGACTGGGTCATTCTGGCATTAGGTAGTCCAGGGGTTGCAGAGGAGATCGAGATCGATACTGCTCACTTTAAAGGCAACTTCCCTGACAGCTGTGACATTCAAGCGGCCTATGTTCGTGGCGGTTCACCTGAACAGATCGCCACTCAGAGCCTATTTTGGAAAACACTCTTACCTAACCAGAAGCTAAGCGCCGACTCGATTCACAAATTTTCTGTAGATCCTGAGTTTGGACCGATTACTCACGTTAAGCTCAACATCCACCCAGATGGTGGTGTGTCGCGCTTAAGAGTCTTTGGTAAACCAACCCTTTAATAGGAGTGAATGATGAGATCTCTGACCATTGAACCGTTAACAAAAGAGGCTTTTGAACCTTTTGGCCAAGTAATCGAGACGGAAGGCTCTGATCACTTTCCTATTAACAATGGCTCAACTCAGCGGTTTCATCAATTGGCAACGGTTGAACTGAATCGCCAAGAGGACCAAGCCATTATCAGTATCTTCAAGGCAGATACCTTAAGTTACCCGCTCGAAATCAAGATGCTTGAGCGCCACCCTCAGGGGAGTCAAGCCTTCATCCCGATGGAGCGCCAACGCTTTCTGATCGTCGTCGCGCCACCTGCAGATCAGCCTAACCCAAACGATATTCGCGCTTTTATTAGCAACGGGCGTCAGGGTCTGAACTACGGTAAAGGGGTGTGGCATCACCCTATCCTAGCGCTAGAGAACGGCAGTGATTTTCTGATCGTTGACCGCAAAGGCGAAGGTAATAACTGCGACGAACACTTTTTTGCTGACGGAGAGATCACTCTTCTTGATGCAGATATCAATCATTTAAACGCTTAGAGGTCGATATGGATCCGCACTACACAGAATGGCTCAACCTACTGGTCCGCTGGATACACATGATCGTTGGTATCGCGTGGATTGGTGCCTCTTTCTACTTTGTCTGGTTGGAGAACAACCTAAACCGTAAGAGTCCTAGAGAGGGTCTATCGGGCGATCTATGGGCCATCCACGGTGGTGGTATCTACCATCTAGAGAAGTACAAACTTGCCCCGCCACAGATGCCGGAAAACCTACACTGGTTTAAATGGGAAGCGTACACCACCTTCCTCTCTGGTTTTACCTTGTTGGCAGTTGTCTACTACCTAAATGCCGAACTCTACCTACTCGCCCCTGGCTCAGGCCTAACTGCATGGGAAGGCATTGCGATCAGTATCGCGTCACTGATCGCAGGTTGGTTTATTTATGATTTCTTGTGTGAATCACCCTTAGGTAAACAACCGGCACTGCTTGGATTGGTTCTACTGATGCTGCTGATTATTGCGGCCTGGGCCTTTACGCAGGTGTTCAGTGGTCGCGCTGCCTACATTCACATCGGCGCCATTACCGGCACCATGATGGTGGGTAACGTATTCCGCGTCATCATGCCGGGACAGCGTGATCTGGTTGCAGCAATTAAAGAGGGTCGCGAACCTGATCCAACACAGCCCGCTCGTGCCCTACTTCGCTCTCGCCACAACAACTACCTGACGCTGCCAGTGCTGTTCATTATGATCAGCAACCACTACCCAAGCACTTATGGACATGAGTGGAACTGGGCCATCCTATTTGCGATTGCGTTGTTGAGTGTCGGTGTTCGCCACTACTTCAATACCCGCCACGAGAGTCAAAAATTTGCATGGACACTCCCCTTCGCGGCTCTGGGTATGATCTGCCTTGCTTATGTGACGCACCCTAATCGAGGTATGGAAGCTACCCTAAGCAGTAACAACGTCACCCTGGCGCAAGCGACTCAGATCGTCTATGAGCGCTGCACTAGCTGTCACGCTAAGAACCCAACCAGTGAGATGTTCACTGCTCCCCCTGCCGGTGTCATTCTGGAGACAGAAGAGGATGTTCTAATGAGCGCTGCACGCATTCATGCACAGTCTGTCGCGACTCAGGCGATGCCTTTAGGCAACCTAACGGGCATGCTACCGGAAGAGCGCGTCATGCTCGGGCAGTGGTTTAACGCTTTAGATAAATAGTCGAACAATGGGGTCAGACCGAAGGTCATATATGGTCCGTCCCGCGTTATGCAAGATAAAAGTACCAATGGTTAAGGTGAGCTGCAGTCATATATCCGGCTTTTGATGAAGATCTCTTTCTTCTAGCCCCAATGGATTCTGCATACTTC
>NZ_WBYO01000014.1:0-20657 GCF_013283345.1 Marinobacterium sp. xm-d-564
CCGTATGCCCCATAGCTGTGAACTTCCGAGCAAAATGATTTGCTCCACCACAAGCTTCCATAACTACTGTGCAAGGCTGTAAGTTCGATACGTATTGAATAAGCTTCGATCGATTTACCGGCTTTGAGTGTATCTTCACCCCTGATCGATCTGCCGCATGGATATGAAAACTCGTTTTCGCCAAATCAATTGCTAGGGTATGTACTTCTGCGTTTGTTATAGTCTGCGTCATGGTCCGTCTCCTTTGGATAAAAGTGTGGTAACTAATATCCTGGCACATTGTGATGCCGTTTAAGAAGCGGGACGGACCATCCCATTAGACCCCTTTTTTTTGTTCCTTTTCCACTCAGCGAAATCTACTAGTGCTCCCTTTGTGCAACTGCGGTATAGTCAGGTTATATGGTTATAAGTAAATCTATGTATTGGAGAGTCTATGCGTTTGATCAACCGCTCGGGTATTAGCATTAAACCCAAGGCTCCTTTTCATGAGTGGCTTTTGGCGGGCTCAGAAGAGCCGGTTCCTTCACTAGAGGAGCTGCGCAGTGAAGCCAACCTCTACCTCTTTGATGAGGTCGATTCTGATGAGGATTTCACCTCAGAGATTGAACAGCACTGGTTGACGATCTTTGAGAACGAACTCTCTGCCTGGGATGAGTTTCAGGATTTTTGGCCCAAACCGCTCTCGCTTGATCTCTTTAAGAGTTGGTTTGACATCGATTTACAACTGATGAGTTTTGATTTGAGCGATCAGCCCCTGATGCGGGCTAATCTGGATATAGAGTAAGGAGTCTCTGATGGTTGTCGCACAGCAGCAACACGGATTGGAATGGCATGAAGACCGTGATTGGCTCTATGACGAGCTGCACTCGCGCCCGTTCCAGCGCATTTCAGGGGATGCCAGTATTACCCACATTGCGGTGCTGGCAAACCAACAGGAGCGTGCCATTCAGAGTCAGCACATCCAGCGCTTGCTAGATACCCTCAACATCGAACACGACGGAGTGGATCAGGCGTGTAATATCTACACAGCGGGCGATCTGCGCATCCGTTGGGAGCAGCATCTCGAGTTTACGTCACTGACCATCACCGATTCACGTGAAGGGGTAGCGTCGACACAACCCTTTTTCACAACGGCGTTGGATCGACTGCCAGACGGCTGGTTAAGTAACTACCCAGGTAAAGCGGTAGCCGCTTTTCATATGCGCATTCAGAACATTCAGGGTGATGAACTACCAGAGCCCAAAGATGTTCGCTCTCAGCTCGATGATATGCAGATGATCGGCAGTCTGCCACAGAATGGTGCAGCACAAATCTGGACGACATTTAGAACGCACAGCGACAACTTTGGCCGTTTCCTAATCTTCAATAACAGCATGTCGAAAGGGCAGATGGGCCGAATGGTGCAGCGTGTAATTGAAGTTGAGACCTACCGTTTGTTAGCGCTGCTCGGTCTTCGCGAAGCGCGTAAGCTGTCACCGGTTGTTGCTGATATGGATAATCGAATGGCCGATCTGACGCGTCGCCTGTCAACGGGTGATAACTCAGATGACAGTCAGCTTTTGACAGAGCTCATCAACCTATCGGCCGATATTGAAGCTGAACGTGCGAGAACCACCTTCCGTTTCAATGCTAGCCGCTCATACCATGATGTTATGGCGGCACGATTGGATGAATTGCGTGAGGATGAGGTCTCTGGTCACCTGACCTTGAAAGAGTTTTTGATCCGTAGATTGACGCCTGCTGTGCGTGGCTGTGAGACCATGCACAATCGACTCGACGACCTATCGCGTCGAGTAAACCGCGCAGCCGATATGATGCGTACCCGAGTTGAGATGGCGATTGAGAACCAGAACCAAGAGCTACTGAGCTCCATGGATCGTCGATCCAAGATACAGCTAATGATGCAGCATACGGTAGAGGGTCTGTCGGTTGCTGCGATCAGCTACTACGCAGTTGGCCTAGTCAAGTACCTCATTGATGCGGTGCATGGTGCCGGTGTCGATTTCGATAAGAGTCTTGCGACCGGGGTCTCTGTCCCACTGGTGATTGGTGCGGTATGGTTCATTACTCGTAAAATTCAAAACCGATTTAAGAAACTCGCTGAAGTGAAAACCGAATCAACAGCGAAAGGGGATCAGTAAGGTGTCAGTAGAAGATCAGATCCAAACCCTTCTCAATGAAGGCCTTAATCTAGTTCACATGGAGTTAGAGAACGAAAGCCACATGCACGGTGGTAACCGTTTGGATACTCACTTCAAGCTCGTTGCGGTTAGTGATGACTTTCAAGGTAAACGCCTAATTCAGCGCCATCAAACCATTTTTGGCCTGCTGTCAGATCTTATGCAAAACCCCATTCATGCACTCTCAATGCATCTATACACCCAAGCAGAGTGGACCGAAAAGTCCGGTTTAGTCCCGGCGAGTCCTAAGTGTATGGGTGGTTCAAAGCAGGATAAGTAGTGTTTCGGTGACAGGCCTTCAGCCTGTCATCCGCAGGTTAGCTTTACTACCTTTCTGGAAATCGCTGGGAAAGTGGATGTCAGGCTAAAGCCAGACACCGGTGCTAATAGCTAAATTCACATTAAGACCTATCGCGGCCTTTTCTAGACCGCTCCAACAATGTGCCTGACTCAAATCTCGTGCCAATCGTCCACGTCCGATCGAGAGTGAGTACGATGATTTTTTACGGTTAAGAGTTCAATCGGCTGAGGCCGGGATGGCCGAAGTCTGCAACGGAGGCAGGAGCCGACTTATTGCCATGGAAGGCATGTATTCCGTTAATGCAGGAGCAATTAACGGTTTGCAGTGTCCTATTGGACTTCAGTGAAAAATCATTGAACGGAGCGTGCCGCAGGCCGAGTGAGCGTGGTCAGTTTTTGCTTACTTTTTGCTGACCAAAAAGTAAGGCTGGCCGCCTTTAGGCGAGTAGAATGTTTTAAAGTAGAGGTGACAGGCTGAAAGCCAGTCACCACCTAAAGGGCAGGTTACTTCGTAACCTCAGCAAACAGATCAAAATACTCTGGGAAGGTTTTGCTGGTACAGCCCGGGTCATTGATGATGATCTCGCTGTTGCCGAACGAGGCGAGTGAGAAGCACATGGCCATGCGGTGGTCGTCGTAGGTATCGATCGCGGCGCTCTGGATTTCGGCTGGTGGTGTAATCTCGATGAAATCTTCGCCTTCCACCACTTCCGCACCCACTTTACGCAGTTCGGTTGCCATTGCGGCTAGGCGATCGGTCTCTTTGACGCGCCAGTTGTAGACATTACGAATGGCTGAAGGGCCTTTTGCGAACAGGGCGGTTGTGGCAATCGTCATTGCAGCATCGGGAATGGCGTTCAGATCCAGGTCTACACCGTTCAGTTCGCCTTTAGAGACCTCTACCCAAGTTGGGCCATAAGTGACCTTAGCACCCATCTTACCGAGCACTTCAGCGAAGGCTTTGTCGCCTTGTACCGATTCAGAACCGACGCCGTAGACGCGAATCGTTCCGCCAGCAATAGCCGCTGCAGCTAGGAAGTAGGAGGCTGATGAGGCATCACCTTCAACCATCACTTCACCGGGCGACTGGTAAGTCTGTCCGGCTCTAACGACAAAGCTCTGGTAGTTGTTGTTCTCGACCTCAACACCAAACAGCTTCATCGAGTGCAGGGTGATATCGATGTAAGGCTTAGAGACCAGCTCGCCATCGACAACGATCTCTAGATCCTGCTGTGCCATTGGAGCGGCCATCAGTAGCGCAGTCAAGAATTGGCTCGAGATGTTGCCTCGAATCGATACTCGTCCGCCTTTTAGCTGTTGAGCGTTAATCTTTAGTGGCGGGTAGCCTTCATCTTTTAGGTACTCAATATCAGCGCCAATTTGACGCAGAGCATCAACCAAGTCCTCGATAGGACGCTCGTACATGCGAGGTTCACCGGTCAGTGTGAACTCACCTAAACCAAGGCACAGTGCGGCGGTTAGTGGGCGCATTGCAGTACCGGCGTTGCCCAGGAACATCTCAGCACTTTGCTGCTTGAAAGGACCTGCCACACCGGTGACAACGCACGAGCGACGATCATCAGCTAGCTCATAAGAGACACCCAACGTTTTTAGTGCATTCAGCATGTGGGTAACGTCTGCGCTGTCTAGCAGGTTGGTTACCTTGGTTTCACCTTCCGCCAGTGCAGCTAGAAGAAGAATTCGGTTTGATAGGCTTTTTGAGCCTGGCAGTTGAACGTCACCGTTTGCAAAATCGCGAGGTTGGAGTGAAAGAGTTTCCATAATCTTAAAAGTGTAGTTGATCGCCAAAAAAGGATCGAAAAAGGTACAGGTAAACGCCTGTTAAGTCCATTGTTCAGAGAGATTCGTTTTAATTGATTTCAATCAATGGACGATGGAGAAGAGTAGGGCATATTAGAACCATCAACACTGTATGGAATTAGGAGTAAAAAATGATCGGAGAACACCACGATCTAGTTCATGAACTTCCAGAGTACCGCGAACGTATTCATGAGCTTAAAACATCAAACAACCACTTCTCTCGTCTGTTTGATGAGTACCACGAAATTACTAAGCAGGCTGAGCTTGCTGCAGCTGAAGTTGAACCGACCACGACCAGTCGTGAAGAGGAACTTAAAAAGCGTCGTCTTGAACTGAAAGATGAGCTTTTCAAAATGCTTCAGGGTTAACCCTTTTCATTGTCCTTTCGTTGCTTGAACGTTACCCGTCTTTTTAGGCGGGTTTTTTTTTGCTTCAATTTTTTGTTGGAGCGATCTTAAAAAGGTCGCGATATTCTGAACTGCTATTTGTCCAGGTTTCTCATAGCAATAAAAAACCCGCACTAGGCGGGTTTTTTAATGGGGTAGGCTGTTATGCCCAATCACCTGGGTAGTCAGCGAAACCTGGGTTGTCAGAGACACCCACCACTTTAGGGTTGTTCACCTTAGGTAGTTTGATCACCATGTTCTCATCGCGTTCTGCTTTTAGGTAGTCAGCAATGATATCCCAGAGTAGTCGACCCTCTGGTGTGCGGTTAACAGTTGCCCAACCAGAGACGCTGTAGTTCTTGTCATCAGCAATCACTTCACCGTTGTCTAGGCGTACTTCAGAGATACGCTGGCCAAGTGGTTTGGTTGGATCGATGGTGTAGTCAAGACCACCCACGCGAACCATGTCGCCACCTGATTGTAGGTATGGATCTGGATCGAATAGGTTGTCGGCAACGCCTTCAAGCATCTCTTTGATCGCTTTACCAGTCATCTCTTGAACGTAAGTTTCAGAGTAGGTTGTTGCACACTGGCTCATGACATCTTCCATTGTGATCCACTCACCCTCTAGAGTAGTGGTACCCCAACGAACGCCGGCTGATAGTGCGATGTCTGCCTTGTACTCCCAACGAAGTGCGTTACAGATAACTTGGTCCCAAGTGCCCATGAAGTTACCGCGACGGTAAAGAGTACGATCCGCTTTAGCCAGTTTCTCTTGAAGAATCTCTTCGAAGGTTTTGCCGACACGGATTGGGTTGTTCTGCCACTTCTTGTTACGCGCTTCGATGATGTTCTCATCGTAACGACCTTGGCGCATCTGGTTGATGTACGCTTCCATCTCACCGTCAGCTTCAAGCCAATCAGAGATAACAGGTAGCTGTTTGTAAGTCATGTTGGTGATCTGGCCATCTTCGATCGAGAAGTCCATACAGCCGACAAACTTACCGTTTGAACCTGCGTTGGTTACCCAACATTCGCCACCGTCAACGTTCTTAACTTTGATCGGTTGTGGAACACCATCGTGAGTGTGACCGCCGAATACAGCATTCAGGCCAGGAACACGTTCAGCCATCTTGATGTCGACGTCCATACCGTTGTGCGATACAAGAACAACCGCGTCTGGCTGCTCCTCTTCACGGATCTGCTGAACAAGCTCGATCATCTCTGGTTCACGAAGACCGAAAGACCAGTCTGGGAAGAACTCTTTAGGGTTGGCGTTTGAGGTACGTGGGAAGGCTTGGCCTACTACAGCGATACGCTTGCCGTTGATCTCTTTAATCACGTATGGCTGGAACGCATGACCCGTATCTTCGTCGTACAGACCACGGCCATCGAAACGCTCAACCATTTCGTAGTACTCATCACCAAACAGTGAGTCTTCTAGTACTTTAACGTTCTGACCGATGAAGTCGCCTTTGAACAGAGCAACGTTCGAAAGAACTTCCTCTTCACGGTAGGTGAACTCCCAGTGACCGACCATGACGTCGATGCCAAGAATGTTAGATGCCTCAACCATGTCGACACCACGTGTCCACAGTGAAGTACCCGATCCCTGCCATAGGTCACCACCATCAAGGGTTAGTGTGTTTTGGCGTCCGCCCGCTTGATCGCGTAGACGATCTAGAAGTGTTTTAACGTGTGCGAAACCGCCCGTACGACCGTACTTCTTAGCTTCTTCTAGGAAGTTAAGGTAGGTGTATGCGTAAGCTTCAGGAGAGTTCTCTGAAAGACCCATCTCCTTAAGGAAATTTTTGCCGACAACGTGTGGTGGACGACCAAATGCATCACCGACACCAAGGTTGACGTTTGGCTCACGGAAGTAGACAGGCTTTAGCTGGCCGTGAACGTCTGTAATGTGAAGGATACGAACATCACCTTCCATTGGAACATCATAAAATCCGCTTGGAGCAGTGTTGCTTGCTAGCGCGCGAGAAGTGTAAATTGCTGGTAGGCTTCCTGCTGCAGCAGCGGCGGCCATAGCCTTCAATAGTTGACGACGATTCATAGTTATCTTAGTTTCCCACTCTTCTTAAAGGGCCCACAGGCTGAAATCCACCAAAAGCACGCATGCTTATTACTAGAGACATACCAGTGAGACTAATTCCAGGCATTTTCGTTATATGCACATTAGTTACATCCTTATTCTACCCAGTTAGGGCTGATGTTGTGAAGCCTGCATTGATAGAGATCTCTGCAAATACGACTGAAGTGGTAGAGATTGAGATCCGTGCCAGCCTCGAAGCACTTCTGACCGGTATCAATGGACAGTATCGAAACACTCAAGAGGCGCCTAACTCAGATCAATACGACCATTACCGTGCAATGGAGTCGGCAGAGCTTGAGGCGGAGTTTAAAAAGTTCATGCCGACGCTCCTAGAGGGTGTTGAGTTGAAGCTTGATGGAACGCCCGCTGAGTTGCAGCTAAAAGAGCTAGTCGTGCCACCCCCAGGCTATACCAAGGTGCCTCGCAATAGTGTGATTATCTTGAAAGGGCGAATCCCCCGGGAGACTCAAAGTCTAACCTGGTACTACCCCATGGCGTTTGGCGATCATGCGACTCGAGTCAGACAGGTAGATGAGGCCAATAACGAGTGGCACTGGTCGTCACACCAGTGGGTAAAAGAGGATAAGCCAACTGAACCGTTCATGCTGAATGAGGTGTTTGCCAAACCGAGTTTTGCGCAGGTGGTGAAAACTTACACCCTAGGTGGTTTTCAGCACATTCTTCCCAAAGGGTTGGATCACATCCTGTTCGTACTGGGGATCTTCCTACTGAGTCGTCGTTTAAAGCCGATTGCCCTACAGATTACGATGTTTACCATTGCCCACTCGATTACCTTGGCAATGGGTACTTTGGAGATTATTTCGATCTCGCCTCGTATCGTAGAGCCTCTGGTTGCGTTATCGATCGCCTACGTTGCTATAGAGAATCTTTTCTCATCCAAAATTAATCGTTTCCGTCTTCCCGTCGTGTTCGGTTTCGGTCTGCTTCATGGTCTCGGCTTTGCCACCATGCTGTCGGAGTTTGGGATGCCGACGGATGATTTTGTAGCTGCGTTATTAGCCTTTAATGTTGGCGTTGAGTTGGGCCAGCTCGCCGTGGTGTTGATTGCCTATTTTGGTGTCGCTTACTGGTTTAGCTCAGAGAAACTCTACCACCGTATTGTTGTGGTTCCGGCTTCACTGGTGATCGGCATCATGGGAATGATCTGGTTTGTTGATCGACTCGCCATTTTTTAATGCAGAATTCGTGCTTTCTGTCTAAGCTTAATCTATCAATAACGATTGGGAGTCTGTTATGCGAATGAATAGAGTGTTGATTGGTGCAGTGGCCGCAGTTGCATTAACTGGTTGTATGCAGCAGAACCTGCAAGGAACAGCCTACACCGCTGCCGATGCACGCCAGGTTCAGACGGTTGAGTACGCGACTGTCGAGCAGGTGACACCGGTGATCATTAATGGTGATCCTAACAATCCTGTTGGTGTGGGTGCTGGTGCTATTGTCGGTGGTATTGCAGGCTCAACCATTGGTGGCGGTAAAGGATCATCTATTGCGACGGTCTTGGGTGCAGTAGCCGGCGGTATTGCTGGTTCTAAAATCCAAGAGAACAGCTCACAAACTCAAGGGCAAGAGATTCAGTTGTTAATGGATAAGGGGGGTCGCATCTCCATCGTCCAGGGTGTGCAGAACAATCTCTTCTTCAGACCGGGCGATAAGGTTCGTGTGTTGCGCTCTGGCAATATCGTTCGTGTCAGCTATTAATGAAGCAGCCTAAGCTCAACTCGATTCATCACGCGGCGATTATCTGCAGTGACTACCAACGATCCAAGCAGTTCTACACAGAACTTCTTGGATTGACGGTATTGGATGAGAATTATCGAGCTGAGCGTGACTCTTACAAGCTTGATCTAGCGCTACCGGATGGTGGCCAGGTTGAACTCTTCTCAATGCCCGGAGCTCCGCAACGTTTGAGTTACCCTGAAGCTCAGGGGTTGCGCCATTTGGCCTTCGCCGTAAGCGATATTGAGGTGTGGGTCGAATGGTTGGCTGACAATGGGGTAGGGCATGAGCCGGTAAGGGTTGACCCCTATACCGGCAAGCGTTTTCTCTTTTTTGCTGATCCGGATGACCTGCCGTTAGAGTTGTACGAGCAGGCTTAACCGAATCCTTTGAAGAGAGGTTTACTTCTCTGGTGCGTTAAACAGTAGGTAGAGATCGATTAGGATTTCTGGGATCTGTTCACACATCTCTTCGCTCAGAGCGCGATCTTTACGAATATCTTTTACTTCACCTTCATCGAATAGATCGGATGCCACCATGATCGGTAGTAGGAGGCCGGCCACCGACTCTTCATCATCACTGAACCAGGCCTCTTCATTGCTGAATACGCCTTCCATAAAGGCTTCAGCCCAGAGTGTAATCTCAGGGATCTCATCCTCTTCATCGGCTTCAAGGCTCAGATCGCAGGGCAAGTAGATCTCTTGATCGCTGTAGAGATCGTTGGCGATGGTAGTGTTCAATTTTCTCAACAGGTTCTCTATTTCAGCCTGTTGCTCCGCGCTACTCCAGTTAGGCTTCTCGTCGAAGATGAGCGTCATCCAAGTCGATTCGTCGACTTTTTCAGGTGCGATGTTAAGAGCGCATAAAAGCCCGTGTGCACCGACTAGATCAAGAGCGGTCTCTGCCACCGCTTCAGAGTCTAAAAAGTTCTCTAGTTGATCCAGTTCGTCTTCGCTAATTAGAGCTACACTTTGATTCATTACTGTTTTCCATAGATTGAATCTTTTAATTGTACCCCTATCTCGATTAAGTGCCTATGTTTGAGTGACTTAATCCACGGCATATCCGATAATGAGCGCATGATTGAACAAGCCCGCCATCAACTGTTACACACCTTCGGTTTTAATGAGTTTCGTGACCCGCAGCAGTCCGTCGTAGAGACCCTGTTAGAGGGTCAGGATGCACTCGTGATAATGCCGACCGGCGGAGGTAAATCACTCTGTTATCAGCTACCGGCTCTTGTCAGATCGGGTGTTGGGGTGGTGGTGTCGCCACTGATCGCTTTGATGCAAGATCAAGTCAGTGCGCTGTCACAGTTAGGTATCCGAGCCGGATGTCTCAATTCGGCCATCGATTTTAACCAGTTACAGGCCACAGAGCAGGCGCTGTTGAATGGTGAGCTGGATCTGCTCTATGTCGCACCCGAGCGTCTTCTTCAACCAAGAACCCTGTCACTGTTGCAGCAATCTCAGCTTGCACTGTTTGCGATTGATGAAGCGCACTGTGTCTCGCAGTGGGGTCATGACTTTAGACCTGAGTATCTTCAATTAGGTTCTCTAGCGGAACGTTTCCCTAATGTGCCTCGGGTGGCACTGACTGCCACGGCGGATGCTCGAACTCAGCAGGAGATCATCGATAAACTGCAACTGCAGACAGGTCGTGTCTTTATTAAGGGGTTCGATCGTCCCAATATTCGCTATCGCATCATGCAGAAGGATCGTGCAAGGGAGCAGCTTCTCAACTTTATTCGCACCGAACATGCCCAGGATGCCGGTGTGGTCTACTGCATGTCCCGAAAGCGTGTGGAAGATACCGCCGCTTGGCTATCTGAAAAGGGCTTTAACGCTCTGCCTTACCATGCCGGATTAAATGCACAACTGCGTGAGCATCATCAGCACCGATTCCTGACGGAGGAGGGGGTGATTATGGTCGCGACGATCGCTTTTGGTATGGGGATCGATAAGCCCAATGTTCGTTTCGTGGCTCATCTGGATCTACCGAAATCGGTAGAGGCCTACTATCAAGAGACCGGTCGTGCCGGTCGAGACGGTGAGCCGGCCAACGCTTGGATGGTTTATGGCCTTCAGGATGTGATCTTTCAAAGGCAGATGTTGGAATCAGGGCAGGCGCCTGATGAGCAGAAGCGTATAGAGCGACAAAAGCTTGAGGCGATGTTGGGGCTGTGTGAGATCACCAGTTGTCGACGTCAGGTGTTGCTCTCCTATTTTGGTGAGACAGAGCACCAGCCCTGTGGTAACTGTGACAACTGCCTAGAACCCCCCGAGGTATGGGATGGTACAGAGGCGGCTCGGAAAGCGCTGTCGGCTATTTATCGTTCCGGTCAGCAGTTTGGCGTTAATGCGATTATCGAAATTTTACATGCGGAACATTCGGATCGTTCGCGTGATCGCGGTCTCGATAAGCTCTCGGTTTGGGGTATTGGTAAAGAGATCGATAAAAACACCTGGCGATCAGTGTTTCGACAGCTGGTGGCTCAAGGGTTGGTACAAGTATCTGCAGAGCATGGTTCGCTCTCCTTAGCTGAGAAATGCCGTCCGTTGCTGAAAGGCGAGACGGAGATCCAGTTACGCAAAGATAAACGCAAGTTGCGCACATCGATGGCCAGTGGGCGCTCTCGTAAACCAGAGATGCAGCTGGATGATCAGGACTTTAAACTCTGGGAAGGTCTCCGAGCCTGTCGTAAACAGCTCTCTGACGAACAAAATGTGCCACCTTATGTCATCTTCCATGATGCTACCTTGATGGAGATGGTGGAGCGCAAACCAACCTCGCTGATTCAGATGCGTCGTATATCTGGGATTGGTGATCGTAAACTGGAACTCTACGGCGATGCCTTCCTAGAGGTTATTAACGAGTCGCTCTCCAATGAACGCGAGAAAGAGGTGGATTACCAGAAGGAGGAGGTGCTACAGCTCTATCGTGCTGGCATGACCACCGATCAAGTGGCTAGGCAGGTTCATCTATCCGAACAGCAGGTGTTCAATATTCTGGCGCACTGGATCGCTTTGGGTGATCTCGCGTTAACGGACGTGGTTGAACTGCCTCCATCAGAGATCAGTCAAATTGAGCAGCAGATTTTGGAAAGCTCAAGTATACATGGCGCGTCACTCAAACCCGTTTTTGAGCACTTCTCTAACGTCTACAGTTTGGGCGTATTACGCTGCGTTCAGGCAGCAATGGAGTAGGGTTGAATGGCTTGGGAGTTACTGCTCGCTGCATTTATCTCTTCAACGCTTTTGCCCGGTGGTTCCGAGCTATTGTTGGCATGGTACGTTGCTGAAAACCCTGCGAACTTCTACCCACTTCTCTTGACTGCGATTGTCGGTAATTTGGCCGGATCGATGCTCTCCTTCTTTATGGGGTGGTTAATCGCTCTGAAATACCCTCTGACACTGTTGGACAAGCCACAGCATCAAAGAGCGAAACGCTGGATAGGGAAATACGGTGCTGTGATACTGCTGCTGGCTTGGTTACCTGTAGTGGGAGATCCGCTCTGTCTAATGGCTGGTTGGTTGCGCCTAAATCCGCTAAGCAGTTTTCTGTTTATACTGATCGGAAAGTCGATACGCTACTTTGTCATCGCATGGCTGGCGCTTGAGGTCGCTGTCTGATGTGGAGTTGGCGGACAATCTCCTATATTGCGCTGATGTTGCTGGCGCTCGTGTTGTGGCTCAATCGCTTGCAGAGTGAGTCGATAACGCCCGATTGGCAAGAGCCGGTCTCACTGCGAATCTATCCTGTGAATGCGGATCAAACGATCGCAACAGCAGAGTACCTTGCAACGCTATCTGATGACGATTTTAACGACATCGAGCAGTTCTTCTCTGATGAGTCTAGGCGCTACGGTCTTCCCCTTGAAAAGCCTCTGTCGGTCGAGCTCTATCCTGTGGTCACGTCACTTCCGCCTGAAGCGCCAGAATCTGCGAGTATTTTGGACTCTCTATGGTGGGGTTTGCGAATGCGCTTGTGGGTGGCTGGGAATGATCAGTTTGATGCGGATGACAATACTATTCGTGTCTTCATGAACTACTATTCACCAACGCTTAATAGCACCATGAAACACTCCTTGGGTTTGCAAAAGGGTAGGATCGGGCTGGTAAATGGTTTCGCGTCAGATCGTTTTCAGGGCTTGAATCACTTTGTAGCGGTCCATGAGGCGCTGCATACTTTGGGGGCTTTGGATCGTTATGATCCCGAAACCGCTGAGCCGGTTTGGCCGGATGGATTTGCCGACCCTGTTCAAGTGCCGCTCTATCCTCAATCTCGAGCTGAGGTGATGGGGGGTAGGATTCCGCTTGTGCCCGGAGTGGCTGTATTACCCTCCGATTTGAGTTTTGCTCACATAGGGCCCGCGACTGCCAGTGAAATAGGTTGGCTCGATGCGTTAGGCGATCAGTAAGGGCTGTCGCTTTGTTGCCTTTTCGTTATACTTGCGCCGCCATTTAACTAGGCAAAACATTATTTAGATCGGATAGACCATGAAAGACGACACCCAGCAAGATGAGCTCAATCGCAAGCAGAAGCTTCGCTTCAATAAGCTGCATAAGCGACTCAGACGTGAAATGGGACAGGCGATAGAGGCCTTCAACATGATCGAGCAGGGCGATAAGGTGATGGTCTGTCTGTCCGGTGGTAAAGACTCCTACACGCTTCTCGATATTCTGATCAACCTACAGAAAAGTGCGCCGATCCACTTTGATCTGGTTGCCGTCAACATGGATCAGAAACAGCCGGGATACCCTGAACACATTCTTCCAGCCTACCTCGACTCTTTAGATATTGAGTACCACATCATCGAGAAAGATACCTACTCGGTGGTTAAGTCGGTTATTCCTGAGGGCAAGACCACCTGTGGTCTCTGCTCGCGTCTGCGCCGCGGCACGCTGTATGGCTTTGCAGATGAGATCGGTGCCAACAAGATAGCGCTAGGACATCACCGTGATGACATTATTGAGACGCTGTTCTTAAACATGTTCCATGGCGGTAAGCTGAAGGGGATGCCGCCCAAGCTGGTCTCAGATGATGGAAAAAATATGGTGATACGCCCGCTGAGCTACTCGCGTGAAAAGGATATTGCCGAGTACGCTGAGATGAAGGGCTTCCCGATCATTCCTTGCAACTTGTGTGGCTCGCAAGAGAATCTGCAGCGTGCATCAATCAAAGAGATGTTGAACCAGTGGGATAAGCAGTTCCCGGGTCGTATTGAGTCTATGTTCAGGGCGATGTGCAATGTCGTCCCATCGCATCTGGCCGATGAGCAGCTGTTTGATTTTAAATCTCTCAAAACCGGATACGCTCACGGTATAGAGGATGAGTCAGCCATTCTAAAATTGACCACTTCACACGCCGATACAGTTGACAAACAGCCGGCCGTTCAGGTGGTCGAAAAGATAGAAATCACCTCCCTGTAAAACGCTGGAAATCTTCCAAAATCCCGGTTTTTATCATGTTGCACTGCACTAGTCCTTTAGGCTAATGCCGATCGCTTATTGATGGTCATAACTTTCCTATGTGCTAGGTTAATCCCTGTAGTTCCGAGGGTTTGGCTGTCATTTTGTTGTCACTAAACCGACTTATATCGATTCGTTATAGCTAAAAGTTTTATATAGCTATAATTAATTTGCATATATGGTGATTGGGAACGTAGAATTCGTTCCGCTAGAACTAATTTTGATAATTCACAAACAGCCGGGAGGCAATTGATGGCCAAAATCATCAAAGGGCCGACGACACGTGAGCTAATGTCCCAGCTTGCGAGCGAGTCAGAAGGACTCTCTACTAACGATCGTCGTGATTTTCTCCGCAAGGGTATCGCTGCTGTAGGCGGTGTTGCTGCTGCTAGTGTCGCAGGCACTGCAACGGCATCTGATGCTCTACTTAACTCAAACAACTTGCCACCAAATGAGCCAACTTGGGGTAAGCAGCTAGGTCACGGTGTTATTGAATACCCGTACGGCAACCCTTCGAAATTCGAAAGTGATGTTGTTCGCCGTACCGTACCTTGGTTGACAGCTGAGTCTATCTCTTCAATCTCAATGACACCTCTTCACGAGCTGAAAGGTATCATTACGCCAAACGGACTTGTGTTTGAGCGCTACCACGGTGGTGTTCCAACAATTAATCCTGAAGAGCACCGCCTAATCATCCACGGCCTTGTTGAGCGCCCACTGATCTTCACTATGGAAGATCTAATGCGCTTCCCATCTGAGTCGCACATCAAGTTCCTTGAGTGTCCAGCGAACGGTGGTATGGAGTGGCGTGGTGCGCAGATGGAAGCGCTTCAGTTTACACACGGCATGCTAAGCTGCTGTGAGTGGACAGGTGTTCCTCTACGCGTTCTTCTTGAAGAAGCGGGCGTTAAACCAGAAGGTAAGTGGGTACTTGCTGAAGGTGCTGACGGTGCGCACATGTCTCGTTCTATCCCAATCGAGAAGTGTCTTGATGATGCTCTGATTGTTTACGCACAGAACGGTGAGATGCTTCGTCCAGAACAGGGTTACCCAGTTCGTCTTCTTAACCCAGGTTGGGAAGGTAATACCTCTATTAAATGGCTTCGTCGTCTTGAAGTCGGTGATAAGCCTTGGCACCACCGTGAAGAGACGTCTAAGTACACAGACCTCATGGCTGATGGCCGTGCGCGTCGCTTTACATTCGTTCAGGAAACTAACTCGGTTATCACTAGCCCATGTCCTGAAAAACCAATCCTTAGCCCAGGCATGATCGAGATCGAAGGTCTTGCATGGTCTGGTCGTGGTAAGATCAAACAGGTAGATATCTCGTTCGACGGCGGTGTCTCTTGGACGCCAGCTAACCTGAAAGGTCTAGTTCTTGAAAAAGCTCTGACTCGCTTCAGTCTTGTGACTAAGTGGGATGGTCAGCCATGGTTGCTACAAGCGCGTGCGATCGATGAGACAGGTTACGTACAGCCAACACTTAAGCAGCTTCGTGAAGTTCGTGGTGTTGAGTCTATCTACCACAAGAACGCTATCCATACTTGGAAAGTTGCTAACACTGGGGAGGTTTCGAATGTTCAACTCTCTTAAGCCAACCCTAGTTGCTGCTGCAGTTGCCGGCTCACTAGTTGCTGGTTCTGTAAACGCGGGTGAATCATTCGGCTTCGGTCGTACCGCGACTGCTGAAGAGATCGCTGGTTGGGACATCGATGTACGTCCTGACGGTATGGGTCTTCCAGTAGGTGAAGGTTCGGTAGAAGACGGTGAAGGTCTTTACGAAGCTAAATGTGCTGTGTGTCACGGTCTATTTGGTGAAGGTGAAGGCCGTTGGCCAGTGCTTGTAGGTGGTCAGGGTACTCTTGCTCAGGACCGTCCTACTAAAACTGTAGGCTCTTACTGGCCTTTCGCTTCGACTCTTTACGATTACATCTACCGTGCGATGCCATTTACGGCTCCACGTTCATTGACTCCGAATGAGACATACGCAATCTCTGCGTACATTCTGTACATGAACGAGATCGTAGAAGATGACTTCGTACTAACAAATGAAAACCTTGCTGACATCAAGATGCCAAACGAAGAGAATTTCTTCGTAGATCCGCGTCCTGATGTTAAGAACACGCGTTGTATGTCTGACTGTAAAGATCCTAATGCGATCATGATCACCGGTACTATCGGTGGTGTAACCCCAGTCGGTCACTTCGTTGAAGGTGCTGACGGTCCTGCCGCTTCTCACGAAGAGCAACACGCTCTTGAGCAAGCGAAAGAGAAAGAGCGTCTAAAAGCACTGGGTGTTGAAGTTGAAGAGGAGTCTCACTCTGCTAAGCCTGCTGAGCTATCAGCTGCTGCTAAAGAGGGTAAGGCGACTTACGAAGGTGCTTGTGCCGCATGTCACGGTATGGGTATCGCAGGCGCACCTAAGCTAGGTGATCAGGCTGCATGGGAAGCACGTATCGCACAAGGTATGGATGTCCTAGTAGACCACGCGATCAATGGCTACCAGGGTGATAACGGCATTATGCCAGCGAAAGGTGGTCGTATGGACCTATCTGACGAAGCTGTCGCTAATGCGGTTGCCTACATGGCAGAATCTAGTCAATAATTGACGGATGGCGGGGCGGTTAACGCCGCCCTGTTTTTTATAATAACAAGCACGAAAGTGCACGATCACTGAAGGAGTGACCATGCGAAAGTTGATCTCAGCCCTAGCAGTTGCAGGTGTAGCATTCACCGGTTCTGCAGTCGCGGGTTCACATAGCGAAGCGATGATCAAAGAAGGCCAAGCAATCTACCACGGTAAGTCACGTGGTAACTGTGTTGCTTGTCACAACATTCAAGATCCTATTACCAACCAAGCTGGTAACCAGGGTCCTATGATTATTGCTATGAAAGCACGCTACCCAAATAAAGCTGAGCTTCGTGCTCAAATTTGGGATGCTACTGCGAAGAATCCTCTGTCTATCATGCCACCAATGGGTAAGCATAATATTTTGACAGAAGATGAAATCGACGCAGTCGTAGAATACATTTATCAGTACTAATTAGACTCGATTTAGGTGGAGTAAAATGAGCATGAATCGTCGTACAGTTGTAAAAGCGATCGCTGCAAGCGGTGCGCTAATCGGTCTAGGTGCAATGATGCCACGCGTGGCAGTTGCTGCATGGAATAAAGATGCATTTAACGCAAAATCACAAGCTGATGCGCTAAACGCACTATACGGAAGCGCTGCAGAAGCAAGTGCTGACGTAATGTTGAAAGCTCCAGATATCGCTGAGAACGGTGCAGTTGTACCTGTATCAGTTGAATCTAAGCTGGCTAACGTTGAATCAATGGCTATCTTTGTAGAGCAGAACCCAACGCCTCTAGCGGCTGAGTTCGGTATCCCTGCTGGTACTGCTGCAGACGTGTCTACTCGTGTACGCATGGGTAAAACAACTAACGTAACTGCAGTTGTTAAGGCTGGTGGCAAGACTTACAGCGCTACCAAAGAAGTTAAAGTCACTATCGGTGGCTGTGGCGGTTAATAAGCGGTTTAGATTAGGAGAAGTATAATGGCTAAGATTTTTCGAGTTAAAGCTAGCGCACGTGGCGGTAAAACTACCGTTAAAATGATGGCTAAACACAACATGGATACAGGTCTTCAGAAGGGTAAAGATGGCAATCTTATCCCAGCTAAATTCCTGGATACTGTGTCTGTTTCTCACGGCGGCAAAGTCGTGTTTGAAGCGAACCTAAACACAGCTATCTCTAAAAACCCATACCTAGCATTCACTTTCGAAGGTGGCGCTAAGGGTGAAGAACTATCTGTTGCTTGGTCTGAAAACACAGGCGCAACTGGCACCGAATCTGCAAAGATCAAGTAATTGATCTCTGCTTACGGAGGACGCATGAATATAATAAAAAGCACACTACTTGGTTTGAGTGTTGCAGCTGCTAGCCAAATGGCAATGGCAGCAACTACGGGAGCTACTGTCGCAACTGTCGATCCAGAAGCTGACCGCATTGCACTGCAAGAATATATGAAAAACCGTTTCCCAGACACTCCAATGAGTGAGTACGTAAACGGTATCTATGCTGTTGACGCTGCGTCTCGTGCGCAGTGGGAAGAGATTGAAGAGTTCCCTCCTTACGAGCTAGACCTCGAAAAGGGTGAAGAGCTATTCAATACGCCTTTCGCAAACGGTAAAGGTTACGCTGACTGTTTCGAGAACGGTGGTATTGGCATTCGTCAAAACTTCCCATACTGGAACGACGAGCGTAAAACAGTTGTAACTCTAGAGATGGCGATCAACGAGTGTCGTATGACAAACGGTGAGAAACCACTAGGCTGGAAGAAGGGCGCTATTGCAGAGATCTCTGCATACATGGCCTACACTTCACGCGGTAACGAGTTTGCAATTGAGATTCCAAACGATGAGGCGAAAGCGGCTTACCTAGATGGTAAAAAGTTCTTCTACTCTAAGCGTGGTCAGTTGAACCTATCATGTGCTGACTGTCATTTGACTGGTACTAACCGTTTGGTTCGTGCCGACCTTCCAAGCCCAGCGCTAGGTCACACTACACACTTCCCTGTAGTACGTTCTAAATGGGGTAACATCGGTACACTACACCGTCGTTACGAAGGCTGTCACCGTGACTCTCGTTCAGAGTACTTGAAGCCACAAAGCGAAACTTTCCGTAACCTTGAGTACTTCCAGACTTACATGTCTAACGGTCTCATCGTTAACGGTCCTGGCGCACGTAAGTAAGGGGCAAACAGATGAAAAAGATCATTTCGATCGCAGCTGTTGCTGCACTTACACTGAGCTCTATGGCTTCTGCTCAAAGCTTCAGTGAAGCATTTGATGCAGCTCGTGCCCTTCAAGGTGCTAACGGCACGTTTGAATGGAACGGCAAGAAGTACAGCACACAGACAATCGAAGAAGCTTTGGCATCGAAACCAGCTAACGCTGAAAATGCTCAAGCACTATTCGATGCTGCTAAGGCTAAGTACAAAGAGTCACAAGAAGCAGGCTTTGCTTGGCGTGATACTAAAAAGTACTTGAAAGAGTCTAAAGAGGCGATTGCTGCTGGTGAATTCCAGAAAGCAATGGATCTTGCTGCTCGTGCTCACTACCAAGCACGTAAGGGTGTAGAGCAGCGTGACTACGCTGAAAAACATTGGATTGATGCAGTTCCTCCGTTGAACTAATCATATTCCTTACAAAAACCCGGTTATTGTGCCGGGTTTTTTTGTGCCAAAATTTTATATGACATTTTGTGATTAGGTTATTGTTTTTGGTAATAATGGTGCTATGATACTTACATCTTTCCAGAGCGTGATTTATCACTCTCTTCTTGTGAATGATTTAACCGTTTTCGCAGTGATCTTTGGGGCCTTTGGCCCCATTTTTTTGCCTTAACTCCACATCATTAAGATCGATAACATCGTAGGTGTAGCCAGTGTGAGCGCAACATTGGGGCCCATCAATTGATTGAGTTTCGTCTGATTAGCGGCATTGTTTAAAACCAAAATAGAGAGCCTGATCGCGGCGGTTGAAACAACCACACCAACTAGTAGCCCAAATAGATCTGTTCCCATTGTCTGAATAAGCAGTACCATCCCAGCGATCATAACCGAGTTAAATAGGGTGTATACCTTGGCGCCGGTATGGCGTCCATAAGCGATGAGCAGGTGGTATCGGCCTGAGGCACTGTCTGCATCGATATCCGGGTATTGATTCAATAGCAGTAAATTGTTCACTAGACAGAATGGAATGATGGACGCCAGCACAGCCTGCTCTGCCAGACCGCCGGTCAGGCTAATGTGGGTACCCAAAACCATGATCGGCCCAAAGCCAATTCCCGCAGAGATTAGGCAAGCGATTGGGTGTCTGTTCAGTACCGGGGTGTAGGTTAAAACAATAAAGAGACCCAAAATCCCCAAAGGCATTAACAGAGCAAGGTTCTGTTGCATTAAATAGAGCCCAGACAGCGTGCACAGTGAAAGCAGTGTTAATGCGACACTTTTAACCTCTTTAGCAGACTCAGGATGGCTGGGAAGCGCACCACTGCCGCCACTGAAGGGGGTTCGATCAGTGGTTAAGTCTAAGCCTGAGCAGTAGTCATGGTACTCATTGAGCATGTTGACGCTTATGTGAGCCAATAGCGCAGTGATAAGAACTAGTGCAGCTAATCCAAGATTTATGGATGTGACCTGGCTCGCCGTTGCGATGCCTAACAAGACACAGACGAAGGTAAGGATTAAGAAGTTGGGTCGTGCAGTCGCAATCAGAGTGGCAATTCGACGGTTCACAGCTGGGAGCCTCTATAAGGTTGGTGTCCCTATTGTAGAATCTAGGCGAAGCCGAAGCGAATGTGATTGGATGGATGAGTATCGCGGCCTTTGCAAGACCGCTCCAACAGGATGCTTTTGTTGGAGCCTTATCCAAGATGAGGCGATTTTTTTCAGAGAATCGCGGCCTTTGCAAGACCGCTCCAACTGGATGCTTTTGTTGGAGCCTTATCCAAGATGAGGCGATTGGGGTCTAATGGGATGGTCCGTCCCGCTTCTTAAACGGCATCACAATGTGCCAGGATATTAGTTACCACACTTTTATCCAAAGGAGACGGACCATGACGCAGACTATATCAAACGCAGAAGTGCATACCCTA
>NZ_WBYO01000015.1:0-10212 GCF_013283345.1 Marinobacterium sp. xm-d-564
CATGCTCTTTGATCGCCTTAATGATCTGTTCTTCGGTGTAACGCTTCTTCATATCGAGATCTCCATCCCTTTAGGTTAAATGGAAATCTCATCGAGGTCATGGTCTAGTTTTTGGGGGATAGGTCACTCTCTGCTGGGAATATTTCCATCTTTGAGATCGATATCGAAGATAAAACCGCGACCGCGTTTTCAGGTCATCACCCAATTATAAATATTGGCGATAGCGTCAATCTTTTAGATTTTGCCAACAAGACTGCCGTCGATAAGCAGGGGGTCGATTCGATTGTAGAGGCTGTTACTTCAGAGCAAAGTCATCTAGTCATACCTGTGCATCTACCCGGCAGTGTTGGCATTAACTATCTTCAGTTGGAGACCGGAACCTATTATGAAAAAGAGGGTAGAACTAAGGTTCTGTTGATTCGATCGGATGTGACTGAGCAGCAGCAAGCACTGAAAGTGATTCAAGAGTCCAAAGAGAAGCAGCGCGAACTCTTTGCAGTGGTTGGTCATGAACTGCGCACGCCAGTCGCCGCCATCGATATGTTGATTAATGATGATATGGCCGATGAAGAGAAGTTGGCTGCTATCAAAGAGATCACCTCTAATCTACTGAGTGTGCTGGAGGATATGCGAACAGTGGTTGCTCCTGAGCGTGCTAAACAGGGCAGCCTGGCCTTTGCTGATCCTACAACTCTTATCAAGCGAGCTGTTTCGCCACTGCTACCCTTAGTCAGAGATCAAGGTCTTGAATTGACGTTAAATCTTGCGGAACTAGGTGGGCAGCTCTATCACTTTGCAGAACAGCTGCTTCGACAGTTGGTTACTAACTTGGTTAAAAATGCCGCCGTTCACTCTGAAGGCTCGAAAATTAATGTTCATTCAGAATTGAAAACTATCGATGGAAAAGACGTTTTAACGCTTACCGTTGAAGATGATGGTAAGGGCATTCCAAGCGAATACATTAGGAGTGCATTTGAACCTTTCAGTCGAGGTGATTCTAAAGCGGATGGAACCGGTCTTGGTCTCTACATCGCTTCAGAACTCGCTAGAGAGTTGGGTGGGGAGTTGATTTACACACAGAGTGATTTAGGCGGTGCCTGTTTTACTTTGTCTTGTGTAATGAGCAAAGATAATCCTGAGGCACAGGCACAGGCACAGGCACAGGCACAGGCACAGGCACAGGCACAGGCACAGGCACAGGATACACTATCGGGCGTTCGAATTCTGTTTGCTGAGGATGAGGCAATGCTCAGAATGTTAAGCGAGAAGATGTTAACCAAACAGGGCGCTATCGTGACCTGTTTTGAAAATGGCCAAAAGGCGCTGGATGGATTTGATGATGCCTCTTTTGATCTGGTCTTAACGGATCTAATGATGCCGGAATTAGACGGACATGGGCTGGTTAAAGCGATACGAGCTACCGGCAGTCAAATACCTATCATCGCTGTTACAGCAGCTGTTGTGGGTGATGAGACCGATGCTATCCTGGCGGATGGTGCCAACGCGTTTATCAGCAAACCGATCAACCCTGATAAATTGAAAGCGGTCTTGGCTGAAATTGGTTTTGAATGAAGTTAACAAAAATTGCCGGTGACTGGCTTTAGCCTGTCATCCGCTTTCGAATTACATTCAATCTTCTGGAAAACGCTGATAAAGCAGATGACAGGCTAAAGCCAGTCACTGGTGAATCCGGCAATTGCGTTAAATCGAGCCGCCGATAAACTCAACGATGATCGACTTTGCTAGAAAGGCAGCAAGGCCTAGGCCGAGTGCAAAGAAAAGAATAAAAGTACCGAATTTGCCGGCGTTCGATTTTTTAGCAAGATCGTAGATGATAAAGAAGATGAAGAGAGCGAAGACGGTGACACCGACGTTAAACATGATCGCTTCCATTTCGGCTAAACGCATAGTTCTCTCCTCTCAATTTGAGCGCGCATCATAGCAAATAGAGAAGAATTAACACCCTGTAAAAGGTAGGGTTTTTTACAGCTGGTTCGCTTTACGATAGCGCCCCTGGTAGTCAAAGATGCGCTCGGTCACTTGCCAATACTTACCCGATTTTCTGGAGACGACAAAGTCCGGTACGGGTAAAGCGCTGCTCAGCTCAAGTACTGATTCCACGCTATTGAAAAGAGTGGGTGATTGACCACTATTCACCCGTGATCCAAAGAGTTGATTAAACAGCACCCTTTGTTTGGGGTTGGTGAGGTTGAACTTCTCCGATAGGGTGTTTGCATCTTCATCATAGTAGGTCACTCGTATCGCCATATCCTCTTGATTGACTCTAAGTCCCGCACAGCGAATCACTTTGCAGCTGTTCAGTGATAGAGCTTTTTTGATCAGATCATCAGGGTCGATCAGAGCCTCATGACACCCTTGGCAGTTTCGTGCCGCGATATCATTTTCAGCGCCGCAATGAGGGCAGCTTTTGAACTTAAAGCGAAATTGACACTGCTCCCCGTCATCAGAGAGACCTTGGCAGCGGCGTCCATAGTGCTCAATGACGGCTCCATCTTGATCGGTTCTTCCCCAAAAGAGGTTGGCAAAGTCGCAGAGAGGGCAGAAAACCTGTACCGGCTCGGTATCAGGTGCTGGCTTGGGTACGCCGACTTCAGGGTCGAATAGATCGATTCCGTTGTTGGCGTAGTCGATGACTAAACACTCTTTTTTACCTTCACTCAGTCGTAAGCCGCGACCGACCATCTGTTGGAACAGACTGACTGATTGAGTGGGGCGAAGAATCGCAATTAGATCGACATGTGGTGCATCAAAACCGGTGGTCAGTACCGCAACGTTAACGAGGTATTTAAACTGCCGCTGTTTAAAGCGGTTGATGATCTCTGTACGTTGCTTAGCATCGGTATCGGCTATCACCAGCTCCGCTTCCCCTTTAGGGAGGTAGTCCAATATCTCTTTTGCGTGCTTAACACTGGCCGCAAACAACATGACGCCTTGCCGATCGTTAGCAAGTTCCACGACCTGCTCACAAATGGCTTCAGTGACTCTGGGGTATTTAGCCAGCAGTTCATTGACCTCCCGCTCTGCAAACAGTCCGTTAGGTGAGGGTGTCAGTGCTGAGAAGTCGTAGTGTGCGGTCGCTGCATTGATCAGCTTAGGCTCCGTTAAGAACCCCTGTTTGATCAGGTTGCGCATCGGCAGATCATAGATGCAGTGTTGGAAAATGGTGCTCTCTGATTGGCGGAAAAAACCACGGTAATCCCGATGGTATATCCAGCCATGGCCTAAACGATAGGGGGTGGCAGTGAGTCCTAATACCTTTAGCGATGGATTACTCTTCTTAATCTGGCTGATCAGTTGTTGATAGAGCGATTCGTCGTTATCAGAGACACGGTGGCACTCATCAATAATGATCAATGAGTACTGATGATCAAACTGATCGAGATTTCTGGCGATTGATTGGATCGAGGCAAACACCACTTGATGTTCAGTGTCACGCTGCTTTAGTCCCGCCGAGTAGATACCCGGTGTCAGCCCTAATGCCGCATATTTGGAAGCATTCTGTTCGACCAGTTCTTGAACGTGAGTGACCACCAATATTTTACGCTTTGCTAGGCGGGCTAGCTCGGCAATGATTAGGCTTTTACCGGCTCCGGTAGGGAGCACCAGTACGGCGCTCTCGGAGGTTTGGCGGAAGTGCGTCAGCGTCGCATCAACCGCCTGTTGTTGATAGGGGCGAAGAGTAAAGCGCTGTGTCACTCCCACTCCATCGCTTCAAAGATGCGCCCCGCGTTTTTGCCCGCTAGCTCATCGGCTGTCTCTAGATGAAGGTAGGGTGTTTGGTCAATTTTGTAGGCGTCATCGAGTGTGCCGCCCTCATCAATCAACTCTCCGATCTTACCCCGAACGTACTCAAGGTAACCGCGAGTATATCGATCGACCTCGGCAAAGTTAGTGGGTTCCCCGTGACCCGGAACAATGATCATATCCTGTGCTATCGGTGTAAACTCATTCACCCAAGTCTCTATCCATTCAGCCGTATTGGTCTCTGGAAAGACGGGCAGCATGCGTTGGTGAAACGCGATATCGCCGGCAATCATGACGTTGCGCTCAGGAATCACAACACTGATGTCCCCTTTGGAGTGGGCAGGACCAAGGTGAATAAGTTCTGCCGTGATGCCGCCAAGATCCAGCGTCATGCTCTCTTCAAAGGTTTGATCGATCTCGGTCAATTCGGTGCCATTGATGCGCTCTTTAAGTGTCTCTTTGAGCATCTCTAGACCGCGAAATCCCTGTTCTTGAATCTCCTCTTCGGCATCGACGTGGGCAATAATGGTTGCCCCTTGCTCTTTCCAGTAGTTATTTCCCAGAGCGGCATGGGATTGGCCATTTTCATCAACGACGTATTTAACCGGTTTGTCGGTCAGTTGTTTGATCTCATCATGTAGGGCTTTGGCTAATAGGTAAGTACTTGAACCATTCACCACCAGGACTGACTCATCGCCAATCACGAAGCTAAGGTTATTGTTGTGGCCGGCATTCTCATAGGTGTAAAACTTCAACTGCCCGATGGCCGAGTAGACATCATCGGCGACTTTGACGGGTTTATCGTAGAGTAGGGACTCTTTGTACTTATCATCGGGCGTCACAGCAAAGGCTGAGGTCGACACTAGGCTTGTGAAAACTGACACACTTAAAGAGAGGGCTTTTAACGGCATAGCACACACCTTGTTCTGTTTTTATAGACCAGAAATATAACACGCTTTTATCGAACGGGTAGTGCCGATTCACTCTTAACATTGCGCATGACAAAACTCGAATGTACACCGGTCACTCCCTCTATGCGGGTGATCTTCTCGAGCAATAAGCGTTGAAAATCTTCCATGTCATGCACCACCACTTTGAGTTGGTAGTCAGCATCCTGACCGGTAATCAGCAGACACTCCAATACTTCCGGTAGCTCATTAATGACCTTATCGAAGTTGGCGAATCGTTCCGGGGTATGACGATCCATCGAGATCATAATGATGGCGGTTAGCGTTAACCCCAATCTCTTGGCATCCAAGCTGGCGCGATAGCCACTAATGATACCGCTCTCTTCAAGGGCTCTGACACGGCGTAAGCAGGGGGAGGGTGAGAGGCCAACCTTATCCGCTAACTCCTGGTTCGAGATGCGTCCATCTAGCTGAAGCTGCTGAAGAATAGCCTTGTCGTAACGATCCATTTCTTTATATCCGTAAAAATTGAAATTAAATTGCTCTATAAATCAATTTATAGCAATTAATGATAATAATTTCACCTATTTGATGGGTGATTCGCAATCATTAACCTCAATAACCCCAGTACACTGTGCAGCAATGAATTAACTCGAAGCCACTGTTGAGGATTGTATGTCTAACTTCGATTACCGCCGCTATCAGCCAGCTCCACAGATTCAAATTGAGAATCGTACTTGGCCTAACAACACAATCACCCACGCGCCGATTTGGGCGTCGGTGGATCTGCGTGACGGTAATCAGGCGCTACTTGAACCGATGACTGTTGAACAGAAGCAGCGTCTATGGCGTCTGTTGGTGAAGATTGGGCTAAAAGAGATTGAAGTGGGCTTCCCGTCAGCGAGTCAGCCGGACTACGATTTTGTTCGCTGGTTGATCGACAACGGTGAGATCCCTGATGACGTGACGATTCAGGTACTAGTACAGGCCCGTAAAGAGCTGATCGATCGTACTTATGAGGCGCTTCGTGGCGTTAAAAGTGCGGTGGTTCACGTCTACAACTCAACCAGTACGATTCAGCGTGAGCGCGTATTCAATCAGGATCGCGAAGGTATCAAAGCCATTGCGACTCAGGGTGCGCAGTGGGTTATGGACGGTGCCAAAGATTACCCAGAAGTGGATTGGACCTTCCAGTATTCACCAGAGAGTTTTACCGGAACTGAGATCGACTATGCGATCGAGGTCTGTGATGCGGTAATGGATGTTTGGCAGCCAACGGCTGAGAACCGCTGCATCATCAATCTACCGTCAACGGTAGAGGAGTCGACGCCCAACATTTTTGCCGATCAGATTGAGTACTTCTGTACCCATATAAAGAATCGTGCTGGCGCGATTATCTCTGTTCACACACATAATGACCGAGGTTGTGCTGTGGCGGCTGCTGAGCTGGCAGTATTGGCCGGTGCTGATCGTGTTGAGGGGACCTTGCTAGGCAATGGCGAGCGTACCGGTAACATGGATTTGGTAACAATGGCGATGAACTTATACAGCCAAGGTGTTGATCCTAAAATGGATCTGTCTAATCCAGATGAGATTATTACCACCTTTACTGAGTGTACGCGCTTGCCGGTTAGTCCACGTCACCCTTGGATTGGAGAGTTGGTCTACACCGCGTTTTCGGGTAGCCATCAGGATGCTATACAGAAGTGTTTGCACCGACAGGGCGAGGATGAGCACTGGCAGGTGGCCTATTTGCCAATCGATCCTAAGGATATTGGGCGTGATTACCAAGCGGTTATTCGCGTAAACAGTCAATCAGGCAAGGGCGGTATGTCCTTTGTACTTGAACGTGATTATGGCATTACTCTGCCGCGCTGGATGCAGACTGAATTAGCTCCGCTGGTTCAAAAAGCCTCAGAAGAGAGTGCCTCTGAAATGGGCAGTGATGCGATTTTTGAAATCCTTAAAGCGAACTTTATCAAATCGGCTGAGCCAGTTGCGTTGCAAGGCTTCTCCATTGATCGTCAGCAAAACGAACAGTTCAAAGCGACAGTTTCGATCAACGGCCAAGATCGTGAACTGATCGGTCAGGGGGAAGGGGTAATCTCCTCTTTCCTTGATGGTTGGGCCTCGTTGACTGGGCAGGCAGTCAACGTCATCGACTACTCTGAACATGCGGTCGGTAGTGGCACCGATGCATTGGCAGCAGCTTACTTCTTAATCAATGTTGATGGTCAGCGTGTCGTCGGTATGGCCTTTGATACAGACAGTTTAGGGGCTTCTCTAAAGGCACTGATCTCGGCCATCAACCGATCAGAGGTCGCTGTACAACTAGCGGCTTAGTGACGCTAACAACTGATTTAATCCGTTAATTGATAAGGCCGGTTCGCATTGTGAAATGTGTACTGGCCTTTTTATTTTCAATCAATCTATCAAAAAGTGTCATGAAATAGGCTGAAGGAGTAGAATATTGGCCTTAATTGAAACTTTCTAATTGTTAGTTGGAACCCTTCATGCCTCACTCTCACAGTACGCTTCAAGAACTTCGCGATTCTGATCAATTCATTCAGCGCCACCTCGGCTCAAATGATGCTGAGCAATTACAGATGTGCAGCACCCTGGATGTCTCTGATCGAGCTGATTTGATTCAGAAAACCGTCCCTGAATCGATCCTACTGAGTGATGCGCTCTCGATTGGTAATCCGGTGACAGAGGTTGAAGCCCTGTCGGAACTTAAGCAGATCGCGGCTAAGAACCAACTGAACAAAAACTTTATCGGTATGGGCTACTACGGCACCTTGGTACCGGGTGTTATTCAGCGTAACGTGCTGGAGAATCCCGCTTGGTACACCGCCTACACCCCTTACCAGCCTGAGATCTCACAAGGCCGTCTTGAGTCACTGCTCAACTTCCAGCAGATGGTCATGGATCTGACTGGCATGGACTTGGCAAACGCGTCGTTGCTTGATGAAGCGACCGCTGCAGCTGAGGCAATGACTCTGCTTAAGCGATCTAATCGTAAGAAATCAGACACCTTCTTTGTCGATTCTCAGGTACACCCACAGACCTTGGATGTGATTCAAACACGTGCCGAGTACTTTGGTATTGAGGTCGTTGTTGATGATGCCACAAACCTCTCTTCACACGACTGTTTCGGCTGTCTGGTTCAATACCCAGGCAGTGAGGGGGAGATTATCGATCTTGCCAGCGTCGTTGAAGATGCTAAGGCACAAGGTGCACTGGTTGCAGTGGCAACCGATCTTTTAGCATTAATGTTGCTTAAATCACCGGGCTCTCTCGGTGCAGATGTTGCACTCGGTTCAGCACAACGTTTTGGTGTACCGATGGGCTTTGGTGGTCCACATGCTGCATTTTTCGCGACCAGCGAAAAGCTTAAGCGCTCGGTTCCTGGTCGTATTATTGGGGTATCGATCGATTCTCGCGGTAACCAAGCCTACCGCATGGCGATGCAGACACGTGAACAGCACATTCGTCGCGAGAAGGCGACCTCTAACATCTGTACAGCGCAGGCACTGCTTGCCAATATGGCTGCGTTTTATGCGATCTACCATGGCCCAGTCGGTCTGAAAAAGATTGCCACTCGCGTTCACCGCCTTGCTCAGCTTGCAGCGAAACAGCTTAACTCTGCTGGCTTAACGACCAATACCCACTTCTTTGATACCTTGAGTTTTGATGCTGACGCGTCGGTCTATCAGCGCGCGCTGGATGCCAATATCAATCCTCGTAAACTGTCTGATACTCGCTTTGGTATCAGTTTCGATGAGACGCACAGCGTTGAAGATGTTGCCGAACTGATCAGTGTCATTACTGGTAGGGTCATCTCAGTTGAAGAGTTAGACGATGTTGAGGAGTCCTTCTCATTACCGACTGATTTGGTTCGTGAAGACGAGGTTCTTACACATCCTGTATTCAATCGATACCACGCTGAGCACGATATCCTTCGTTACATGAAGCGTCTAGAGAATAAAGATTACTCTCTGGTTCACGGCATGATTCCGCTAGGTTCATGTACGATGAAGTTGAATGCGACTTCGGAGATGACGCCGGTCACTTGGCCAGAAATTGGTAATGTTCATCCGTTCGTTCCTGCAGAGCAGGCACAGGGCTACGCTGAAATGCTAGAACAGTTGGATCGTTGGTTGATTGATATCACCGGCTACGATGCGATCTCTATGCAGCCAAACTCAGGGGCTTCGGGTGAGTACGCTGGTCTGTTAGCGATTCGTAAGTACCAAGAGTCTATCGGTGAAGGTCACCGTAATGTCTGTTTGATTCCATCGTCGGCGCACGGTACCAACCCTGCTTCAGCCGCAATGATGGATATGAAAGTGGTTGTGGTTGCCTGTGATGAAGTGGGTAACGTGGATGTGGCTGACTTGAAAGCCAAAGCGGAACAGCACAGCGACAACCTGTCGACACTGATGATTACCTACCCATCGACGCACGGTGTCTTTGAAGAGGCTGTGGGTGAAATCTGTGAACTGATTCACCAGCATGGTGGTCAGGTCTACATGGACGGTGCTAACTTGAATGCGCAGGTAGGCCTGTGTAAGCCAGGTACGATTGGTGCTGACGTATCACACCTTAACCTGCACAAAACCTTTGCTATCCCTCACGGTGGCGGTGGTCCAGGTATGGGGCCTATTGGTGTGAAAGCACACTTAGCGCCATTCCTTGCTAGCCACAGTGTATCGCCCGTGCCAGGTAATGGCAGCAATGGAGCCGTAGCAGCAGCACCTTACGGTTCGGCGTCTATTCTGCCGATTACCTGGATGTACATCCGTATGCTCGGTGATCGCGGTTTGCGCGAATCGACCGAACTGGCGATTCTAAATGCTAACTACATTGCTAAACGTCTTGAGAATCACTATTCGATTCTCTACCGCGGCACGAATGGTTTTGTCGCACACGAATGTATTATCGATATCCGCCCTCTGAAAGAGGTCTCTGACATTACTGAAGAGGACATTGCTAAGCGTTTGATGGACTATGGCTTCCACGCGCCGACCATGTCCTTCCCTGTGCCGGGCACGCTAATGGTGGAACCAACTGAATCAGAATCTATTCAGGAACTTGATCGTTTCATTGAAGCGATGATTAAGATTCGTGAAGAGATTGCGGCGGTTGAGCGAGGTGAAGTCGCTGCGGAAGATTCTGTTCTTAGACATGCACCGCACACCCTGGAAGATCTGGTGGATGCAGAGTGGACCCGCAGCTACTCAAAAGAGCAGGCTGTGTTCCCAGTCAGTGCGGTTCGCCAAGCGAAGTTCTGGCCAACGGTTAACCGTATCGACAACGTCTACGGCGATCGAAACTTCGTCTGCACCTGTCCACCGGTGAGTGACTACGCAGAGTAGGTTATTTTGTATTAACAAAAAGGGGTCAGACCAAAGGTCATATATGGTCCGTCCCGCGTTATGCAAGATAAAAGTACCAATGGTTAAGGTGAGCTGCAGTCATATATCCGGCTTTTGATGAAGATCTCTTTCTTCTAGCCCCAATGGATTCTGCATACTTC
>NZ_WBYO01000016.1:0-9398 GCF_013283345.1 Marinobacterium sp. xm-d-564
TAGGGTATGCACTTCTGCGTTTGATATAGTCTGCGTCATGGTCCGTCTCCTTTGGATAAAAGTGTGGTAACTAATATCCTGGCACATTGTGATGCCGTTTAAGAAGCGGGACGGACCATCCCATTAGACCCTGTGTCATTACGACTGGGTCAGACAGTTGCGTCAGACAGCTCCGAGTTGCTGTGCTGTTTCAAAAACTCGTTAGAGAGTTCAAACGTGACTTTGCGGCGTTGAATAGGGCAGTTGAATGCCAGTTTGACAGCAAACAACTGCATGCCTGCTAGGTTTTTGTTGTCACTTCCGTAGCGTGGATCACCCATAACAGAGTGGTCGATCTGATTGAGATGACGTCGGATCTGGTGTGTTCGCCCAGTTAGTATCTCTACATAGAGATCCGAATAGTCACGATCGGGGTTGTAGTGCAGTCGGGTGAATTTGGTATGGGCCGGTTTACCATCCAGTTTATTGATGATTTCACCGGACTCAGGTGCCTGGCCTGAGACAAGACAGCGGTAAAATTTCTCAACCTTACGGTTTTGGAATTCGCGCGAGATGGCGCCTGCAACACCCTGTTTATGAGCGATCACGATGAGACCAGCCGTTTCACGATCCAATCGGTGTATCAAAAACGAAGCGCGTTTCGGTTCAAGTGTTTGCTCGGCTAAACGAGTAATGGCGAGGTGATCACACCAGTCATTTCCCTGTGCAACCATACCGGCTGGTTTGAACCAGACAGAGTAACCTTGAGCATCCACCAAACATTGCGCGCCCTCTGGCTTTCGGCCTAAGAGTTCAGAATCGTAAAAGAGAGAGATCTGATCGTTTTTTTGCAGAATCTCTTTGGCCTTACGCAGGCGCTTACGACCTTTTTGGCCACGCTTCAGCCAGCAGGCACCTTTACTCAGTGCATCCTTAATCTTCTGTTTGGAGATTGCAGTCTCTTGCGCCAGAAAGTCGGTGACATTGGTGCCGGCTTGTTCAGTGGTGATGGTTTTTTCGAACTCTATTTTCATAAAAATTCGGCACCCGAAGGTGCCGTTATCTCGTCTTTTTGAATCAGTCTTTTACGACATCGATGTAGTAGTGGTCGACGCCGTTGATGTTCTCTCGCACTAGGCCGTGACAGTCCGTCTCGAAGCCAGGGAACTTGGCGTTGAATTCGCGAACAAACTTCAAGTAGTCAACGATGGTTGAGTTAAAGCGCTCACCCGGTATCAGCAGTGGTATGCCCGGTGGGTAGGGTGTCACGAGCATGGCGGTGGTTCGACCCTCTAGCTCATCAATAGAGACACGTTCAACTTCACGGTGCGCCATCTTCGACCAAGCATCTGCCGGTGTCATAGCAGGCTCAATCTTAGAGAGATACATCTCTGTCGTGATTTTTGCGACATTGTACTTGCGGTAGATGTCGTGCAGTGAGTGACAAAGATCACGCAGACCAATTCGCTGATATTCAGGGTGCTGTGCGACAAATTCAGGCATGACCCGCCACATGGGTAGGTTGTTATCAAAGTCATCTTTGAACTGCTGAAGTTCAGTCACCATAGAGTTCCAGCGGCCCTTAGTGATGCCGATGGTGAACATGATGAAGAACGAATAGAGTCCCGTTTTTTCAATGATAATACCGTGCTCAGCTAGGTATTTACTGACAATCGCCGCCGGAATGCCGTGCTCATCAAACTCACCATGGATGTTCAATCCCGGTGTGATAATGGTCGCCTTAATGGGATCGAGCATGTTAAAGCCAGACTCAATCTTGCCAAAGCCGTGCCAAGTGTCATCTTCATGGATGACCCAAGCATCACGATCGCCAAGACCCTCATCATCCCACTTCTGAGGTCCCCAAACTTTGAACCACCAGTCGTTCTCACCAAACTCTTTTTCGACCTTAACCATGGCGCGACGGAAGTCGATCGCCTCGTACAGGGACTCCTCGACCAGTGCTGTACCACCGGGAGGTTCCATCATTGCAGCGGCAACATCACAAGAGGCGATGATCGCATACTGAGGGCTGGTCGATGAGTGCATCAGGTAGGACTCGTTGAATCGGAAGGTATCCAGCTTACGGTTCTTAGCGTCCTGTACTAGAATCTGAGAGGCCTGTGACAGACCTGCCAACAGTTTGTGCGTTGACTGTGTTGCAAAGACCAGAGTGTCGTCAGAGCGTTCGCGGCTCTCTGTGCCGCCAATCGCGTGCATGTGGTTGTAGAACTTGTGGAATGCGGCGTGAGGCAGCCAAGCTTCGTCAAAGTGCAGCGTATCAATGGTGTCGCCCAGCATCGATTTAATTGTCTCTACGTTGTAGAGAATGCCATCGTAGGTCGATTGCGTCAGTGTCAGTACGCGAGGTTTTTTGTTTAGAGCCTCACGAGCAAAGGGGTTCTCTTCGATCTTGCGACGAATCGTCTCGGGATCAAACTCACTCTTTGGAATCGGTCCGATAATGCCGTAGTGGTTACGAGTTGGCATTAAGAATACAGGAATCGCACCACACATGATGATCGAATGCAGAATCGATTTGTGACAGTTACGATCCACTACCACAATATCGCCAGGGGCAACGGTTGAATGCCAGACCACTTTGTTCGACGTCGAGGTACCGTTAGTGACAAAGAAGAGATGATCAGCGCCAAATATGCGTGCAGCACTCTGCTCTGAATCTGAAACAGGGCCAGTGTGGTCCAGAAGCTGTCCAAGCTCCTCAACCGCATTACAGACATCGGCACGCAGCATGTTCTCCCCGAAGAACTGGTGGAACATCTGCCCAACCGGACTTTTCAAGAAGGCAACGCCGCCCGAGTGTCCTGGGCAGTGCCAAGAGTATGAAGAGTCGCTTGCGTAGTTCATCAACGCATTGAAGAACGGCGGTGCTAGTGATTCGAGGTACTTTTTCGCTTCACGAATAATGTGGCGTGCAACGAACTCGGCAGTGTCTTCGAACATATGGATGAAGCCGTGAAGCTCACGCAAAATATCATTCGTCACATGACGAGAGGTGCGAGTTTCACCGTACAAGAAGATTGGGATCTCGTTGTTACGCTTGCGAACTTCGGTAATAAAGTCGCGGATGTTATTCAGTACTTCGTCGGACAGATCATCCGTTTCACCAGAATCAAACTCCTCATCATCGACGGAGATGATGAAGCAGCTGGCACGGCTCGCCTGTTGAGCAAATGCAGTAAGATCGCCGTAGCTGGTTAAGCCGACAACCTCCATACCCTCTTTTTCAATGGCGGCTGCAAGGTCACGAATGCCTGAGCCAGAGATATTTTCAGAACGGAAATCTTCGTCAATGATGACGACTGGGAAACGAAATTTCATCCACAACGCCTTTAAGGTGGTGAAACGAATCCGCTTCGGTGAGATAGGTCACTCTGCGGTACTGATGGGCCATGCTGGCCCGCTTTAAAGCAGATAATAACAAGCTTTCATGCTAGGTAAAACAGTTCTTGTGGCAGGGTGGATGGGGGCTATTTTTTGACTCAAGGGTTAAAGATTTTTCTTTTACGCCAAAGTCTCATCTAAGAGGCCTATACAGCACTCCTTTTTTTGTTAGAATCGATGGTTATTCGATTTGCTGCCTATTGAATGGGCAGCCCTCAAATGGTGGATTTTTAGTGCTTTTCAATAAGCTACCAGACGATATATTTGCGCCGCTCTCTGGGCAGAATAGACAGGTTTACCAGTCTGTTCTTCTTGAATTGGCCGATCTCTTCTTTGATGAAGATCTGATAGATCCCTTTATTGCCAAAGATTTAGTCCGTTCAACCATCGAAAATGCCGTTGTTAAGCTTGGTGTTCGTCGGTGGGTGGCTGAGTCTGAAGAGGAGGCGGAGCTGCCTACCTCTAGCGCAGATTACACAAACCGTATCTACCGACGCCTAGTGCAAACGGGCTGGTTAGAGGAAGAGCAGAAGATCTACCGCACCTATGTGTTGCTCTCACCTTCGGTCAGTTATCTGTTGCGTAACCTGGTTTCGATCGCGCGTTTGGAAAAACGCAGTTACGGTGGCACCGTTCTTAACGTGCTGTCGTCTCTGGAATCGGCCATCAATGATCCGGTGGGTCGTGGTATTACCCTATCGGAAGCGGCAGACACAGCAGCCGAGTTCAGTGCACACCTGACCGATATGATGTTGGGTCTGCGCGAACTTAAAATATCATTGGCTGAGTCGCATAACCCGCAAGAGATTGTCCGTGGCTTCTTTGATCGTTTCGTTGAGCACATTCTTGTTTCTGACTATAAGACGTTGAAAACAAAGAACAACCCCTTCCGTTTTAGACGTCAAATTCTCTCTTTATTGCGTGATCTTCAGTTCGATACGCTGAAGGTAGAGATGCTGACTGAGCACTATCAGATGCAGTATGAGATCGAATCTGAAACTGCGGAAGCGATGGTGCACCAGCACATCAATCGCATCATCCGGATCTTCGAGTCGGTCGACCAGCGTCTGGCGATCATTGATGATTTCCGTTACCAGCTAGAGAAACGGGTAGCCGACACAGTTCGTTACATGGACAAGACAACGCCGGGTATGGCGGCTCGACTGTCGCGTGTCATTGCCAAATTGGCGGAGAAAGATGGTCGGGAGATACCACCGGTTCAGTCGCTTGATCAGTATGGCTTTATCTCGCCTTCGTCCATTCGCTCGCCAGTGCGTCGACGTGTTGAGACAGCGCCTAGAGTCATTACCCAACAGCAGATCGATCCTAAGGTTCTTTACATGCGTCAGCTCTTCAAAGAGTGGAAGGCACGCCGTGAGGTGAAAGTGGATCGAATTGAGGCCTACCTAGATCGTCACTTTTTAAATGGTGAAAACCTGGTCTCGGCGTCTGAATTTACCATTGATTCAATCGAAGATTACATCTGCTTCAGCTATGTGCGACACCTAAATTCGTTAGGTAAGAAAGCGCGTAAGACAGCTGAACGCTACCAAATAGAATTTGATGAAGAGTACGTGCGCGTTGCCGATATGGTGGAGTGCCGTGGTTTCAAAATACACAGGAACAACGCCTGATGCTTGGTGATTTACAAAAAGCGCTGACGCGCAATGAAAAGAGTACAGAAGCCGATTTCGTTCGCGCTGCAAACTCACTACTGACAAACCAGTTCCTCTATGCGGATCGCCCTGCACAGCGTGATACTTATTTCCTTATTTCGCAGAATATGGAGTACTTCCGTAACCTGTTCGCGGCACTGGGTTGGTCTCTGGTCTATCAACCTGATGAAGCCTATTTGGGTGTGCTACCCCAGGGTGAAGAGCGAGTCATGCGATTGAAGCTCGATGAGTCTCTGTTGATGCTCTGTATGCGTCAAATGTATGAACAGAAACTGGAAAATTTCGAAGTAGAGAGCGGTAAGGCGTACACCACGTCTGATGATCTGTTGAGCACTTACGAGAGTTTAACCGGTAAAGAGATCCCTAATGAGACGCGTCTAAAAGAGATCCTGTCGCTCTTCTCACGTCACGGTTTGATTGAACGCGGCAAGGCGAATGAGACCGACCCTAAAAACATTCCAATCGGCATCTACCCCACCATTCGTCAAGTGGTGGTCGAAGATTACATCCGACAGCTTGAGGCGCTCTGTGACATCGAAAGCGCTGATGCGGCCTTGATGGATGATATTGCTGACACTCCAGAGGAGTCGATCGAAGAGGTGAGTGAGCCAGCTGATGAGTCAGTGGAGTCAGAAGAGAAGGGTGCAGTAGAGGAGTCTGACGATGAAACAGCTTAATCGCATCGTTCTAGTTAACTGGTATGTATTGGGTGCTCAAGAGATACCGATCAAAGGTAATGTCGCGATTGTAGGTCCTAACGGCTCAGGTAAATCGTCACTACTGGACGCCATGCAGACCATTTTGATGGGTGGCCATAAGCGCCACTTAAGTTTTAACGCCTCGGCGGGTGAAAAGTCTGAGCGTTCACTGCGCACCTACTGTCTCGGTTTTATGGATGATGGTGGTAAAAGCAACAGTGCCCGTGAAGATTCTATCAGCTATCTGGCGATGAGCTTCTTTGATACTGAGACGGCACAAGAGAGCTGTATTGGTGTTGCGATCAGTGCATCAACCGCCAGCCCAGATGAAGAGGTTTTGGGTCGCTTTATTCTGCCTAACTTCTCTGTTTCGCTGGATGACTTTAGTCGAAAAGAGGGCGGTGGTCGTATGCCGCGTCCTTGGAATGAAGTTCGTGAAAGCCTGCTTAAACAGTGTCCGGATATGACGCTAGAGAAGCGTGCAAGCCGCTACATTCGTGAGGTTGTGACCCACTTGAGTCACGATCCAGCGATGCCGAATGACGATGACAAATTCATCAAGAACTTCAAAAACGCTCTTAAATTTGTACCCATTGATAGTCCGACTCGATTCGTTCGCGAGTTTGTCTTGGATGAGAACGTAGTGCATGTCGGAGCCTTCCGTAAATCGCTGGATGAGTATCGAGCGATGGAGGAGAAGACGCGTGATGTGGCTAACCGTATTGATGAACTGGTTAAAGTACAAGAGCTCTGCCAGGGTATCAGTCGTAACATCAAAAACGCCGTCGAGTACGAGTGGGTTGTTCACGAGTCACGTTTTGAAAGCGCCGACCTTCGTAAAGAGGAGGCTGAAGAGCGTCTAGAGAAGTGGCAAGAGCAAGAGGCGGAAGTTGAGCGAGAGCTAACCAATATTGGTGCTGATCTCAATCAGGTTATGCAGGATCTTGCCAACGCACGTGCAGCGCTAAACAACACCGATGCTGCGCATCAGATTAACGCGATGGAATCTTCTATACGCGTTGGTCAACACGAACTCAATGTCATCGAAGAGCGCATTCAGAAGGCCTACTCGCTGATGCGCACAGCGGTGAGCTTTAATCAGAATCGTGAGTTCTTGCCTGAAGAGTTTGCAGCACTGGTGGATCAAGCATCAGAGATCTGGCGCTCGGGTGAAAACCTAATGGCAGACGCTTGGCCTTCAGATCCTGTCAGCGTCGATAACACGCTAAACGCAATGCGTAAGTCGATTGAGAACGTTCGTCGTAAAGTGTCGCGTCGTTATGAAGAGTCAGTTATCCGTATTTCTGAACTGCGCGCTCAGATACAGAACCAGAAGAGTGCCGTAGAACAGCTTCAGCAGGGGCGCGCCCCCGTTCGTCGTAACACGGCTGAATTGATGGAGCTGTTGAGTGAGTACGGTATCGACTCAACACCCATTTGTGAGTTGGTTGATATTACCGATGACAAGTGGCGCATTGCAATTGAGTCCTTCTTAGGTGCTCGCCGCGAAGCATTGGTCGTCGATCCTGATCGTGTCAAAGAGGCGATTACACTCTACCGCCGTAAAGGGCGTCACCTGAAAGGGTGTCGTATCATCAACACCACTAAATCGGGTGACTGGTTACACCGCACTAAGCCAGGTTCTCTGGCTCAGTTTATCGAGTCTGACTCTGACGATGCCCGCGCATTTATGAATCGCGCACTGGGCGGTGTCATGGCGGTTGAGACGGAAGCGGAGCTTTTGAAACAGGAGCGTGCGTTGACCTATGACTGCATGTTGCAGACCGAAGGTTCAACCACATCAATTAATGAACTGACACCAATTATGGGTATTCGTCGTCGTGGTGATCAACTTGAACTGCAGGGCAAGCAGGTCGATCAGCTGGTCAATGAGTTCACACTGCTAGGTCGTCAGCACGAATCTCTAGAGAAGCTACGTGATGCGTTAATAAGCCTTGATGGCGGTCTGTCTCAAGTGAACGAGCCTCTGTTTGATTTGACAGAACAGCGTAAGAAACTGACGCATCAGATTGAAGGGTACCAGCAGACTATTGTCGATCTCCGTAACCATGACGATACCGGTATTCAGCAGCGCATTGCCGATCTGGCGGCTAAGCAGAAAGAGACCGAGTCCACTCAAGCTGCGTTGATGGATAAGCTGCAAAAAGCCCGTACAGGCCTGATCCGTGATACTGCTCAGCTAGAGGTGCTAGAGACCGATCTAACAGAGCATGCTGAAGCGCGTGCAGCCTGTGAAGCGAAGAATGAGTTCGACGCTCAGTCTGCGCAGGAGAAACGCGACTACCTCGATGAGAGCAGTGATGGTGAGCTGGAACGCATCATCTTTGAAGCGGCCAAGAAAGCTCAGTCTGAACTGGCTCTGCATGAGAAGAAAAAGAACGGTGTCCGTGATGCCGTTGCACAGTATAAAGCGCGTCACCACGGTGGCGGTTTGACTCACCATGAGTTGGATAAGGTTGGACCAGACTCCAGTCATGAAGATCTCGAGGGTTACGTTAACGAGACCGTTGAGGCACTCCGTGAATCTGAATTGGCAGAGTACACAGAGAAGGCCGAGCGAGCTCGTCTAGAGGCTGAGTCTGCTTTCCGTTCTGACTTCGTGGCCCATCTGAATGACCAGATCAATAAGATTCGTGATCTGATCCGTGAGCTAAACTCGCACTTGAAGAACCGTCCTTTCCATAAAGAGATGTACAGCTTTGAGATGTCACCTAACCCTGAGTTGAAAGACATTCTTGAGTTGGTTGAGGCCTATACGCAGCTCGATTCTGCCAATGTGGGCTCGTTGTTTGATATGAAGTTTGATGACAATGCGCAGCACAAGGATGCTCTAGAACGAATTCACGAAGTACTTAAAGATGAAGGCGAGAGCAGTCTGCTTCAGGACTACCGTAACTTCTACAACTTCGAGTTGGTGGTTAAAGATCTTGACGGCAATCGTAAGACAACCCTGTCGCAGCGTATCAAGACCGGTTCCGGTGGTGAGCACCAGGTACCGTTCTACGTCGCGATGGCGGCCGCCTTGGGTGCGACCTACCGCCTAAAAGAGGGTAGTGATGGTAAGCCTGTTGGTGGCTTCAGCCTGTCGGTATTCGATGAGGCGTTCAACAAGCTGGATTCAGAGAACACCGTTACCTCGCTTGGCTTCATGAGTGATTTGGGTCTCCAAACCATTATTGCTGCGCCGGATGAGAAGTACTCTCTGCTCAGTACTTGCATGGATACCATCATTAACGTCTGTCGTGACGGTCGTGTGGTCGACATTGATGTCGAGTTCCCAACGGATCTTGGTAAAGCGCTATTGGCGTCTGATCACCCTTACAAGGTAATGGCAGAAGAGGAAGCGGCGGAGCTTTAACAAATAGCGTCGCGGCCTCAATGAGACCGCTCCAACAGGTATTAATCGAGGCCTCTTAAGATCGCTCCAACAACTTAAGTGTCGGAACCTTATCGAAGATGAGGCGATCGATTGCCCGAAAAGGGGACTGGCCCAGGTCATATATGGTCCGTCCCGCGTTATGCAAGATAAAAGTACCAATGGTTAAGGTGAGCTGCAGTCATATATCCGGCTTTTGATGAAGATCTCTTTCTTCTAGCCCCAATGGATTCTGCATACTTC